>NZ_AEXQ01000119.1:0-33007 GCF_000191865.1 Turicibacter sp. HGF1 | reverse complement strand
AAAATAATGAAATGCCTGGGTGGCGGAACTGGTAGACGCACAGGACTTAAAATCCTGCGGGTGGTGACACCCGTGCCGGTTCGATTCCGGCCCTAGGCACCATATTTGGCTTGGTAGCTCAGTCGGTAGAGCAAAGGACTGAAAATCCTTGTGTCGGCGGTTCGATTCCGTCCCAAGCCACCATTTAAGATATAATATCGCGGGGTGGAGCAGTTGGTAGCTCGTCGGGCTCATAACCCGAAGGTCGCAGGTTCAAGTCCTGTCCCCGCAACCAAATAAGAAAAGTAAAAAGGTCCAGTGGTGTAGCGGTTAACATGCCTGCCTGTCACGCAGGAGATCGCGGGTTCGATTCCCGTCTGGACCGCCATTTAAATAAGATATTTAACTCCTTAGGGAGTTTTTTTTATTTTCTATAAAATTTGTCTAGTTTGCCTAATGTAAAAAAAAGTGTTATTATTTTATTTATAGTGTTTAGATTAGGAGGATTAAAGAGATGAAAAAACAGGCCGCATTAGAATTAATTGATTTTTTATATGATAGTCCAACCGCTTTTCATAGTGTTTTAACTATTAAAGATTTTTTAAATGAATATGGATATACTGAATTAAAAGAATCGGATGCATGGAACTTAAAATCAGAAGGTAAATATTATGTAACCAAAAATGATTCTGCCTTAATTGCATTTGAAGTTGGAACAGGAGATATTTTAGAGTCTGGGATCAAGATGATTGGTGCACATACTGATTCACCTGGTTTTAGAATTAAAGGTAATCCTGAAATAACAGCAGAAGGAGCTTATTTAAAGTTAAATACTGAAGTATATGGAGGGCCAATTTTACATACATGGTTTGACCGTCCACTTGGATTAGCAGGGAAAGTGACAGTACGTGGTGTTAATGTGCTTAAGCCTGAAACAAAATTAGTAAACATTAATAAGCCATTATTAATTATTCCTAGTCTTGCCATTCATATGAATCGACAAGTAAATGAGGGGTTCGCAATCAATGCACAAAAGGATACATTACCTTTAGTTGGGTTAGTGAATGAGACATTTAAAAAAGACGGATATTTATTAAACTTATTAGCAGAAGAATTAAATGTTTCTGCTACAGATATTATGGGATTTGATTTAGGTTTATATGAGATTGGTAAAGGAATGTTAGTAGGAGCAAATGAGGAGTTTATTTCTTCAGGCCGTTTAGATGATATGTGGATGGTCTATGCAGGACTTAAAGGGTTAGTTGACAGTCCTACAACAGCTGCAACTAAGATGATGGTGTGTTTAGATAATGAAGAGACTGGAAGTTTAACTGCTCAAGGCGCAGCATCTAATTTACACTTAAATGTTGTAGAGCGTATTATTTTAGCACTTGGTCATGATCGTGAAGGGGTTCACCGTACACTTGCTAATTCGATGATGATTTCGGCTGACTTAGCACATGCGGTGCATCCAAATGTGGGTGAAAAGCATGATCCAACAAATCGTCCTATTTTAGGAAAAGGTCCTGTTTTAAAAACAGCAGCATCTGGTTCATATAGTACGGATAGTTACTGTGCGGCAGTATTTGAGGGGTTATGTCAAGAGGCTGGTGTGCCTTATCAAAAATTCTATAATCGTTCGGATGTACGTGGTGGGACAACAATTGGACCAGTAACGGCTTCTCGATTAAATATTCCTGTGATTGATATGGGGGCTCCACTTTTAGGGATGCACTCGATTCGTGAATTAGCATCAGTTGAAGATCATGATTTTACGGTTAAATTATTTACAACATTCTTTAGTTTATAAAAAAAAACTCGACCAAATCGGTCGAGCTTTTTTTTATTTTTTTGAGTTTTCGATTTCTTCTGCTAATTGGTTTAAATATTCCCAACGTTCATATTTATAGGTCAGTTGTTCTTCGACTAATGTTTTTTCATTCATGATATCTTGAAGTTTAACGTAGTCAGTTGCAAATTCGATGAGTTGTTCATCTAGAGTTGAGATTTGCTCCTCTAAGGTTGCGATTTCATCATCGATTGTTTCGAATTCTTTTTGTTCAGCAAACGTGAATTTAAGTTTTTTCTCAAGACGTGGCTTGGCTTTCGTTGTTTCTTTTGATTTTAATTCTGTAATGGCGGTTTCCTCAAGTTGAGTTTTTGCTTCTTTGAAAATGAGATAATCACTATAGTTTCCAGTGTAGATAGTAATATCACCATTCCCTTCATAAGCAAATATTTTATTACAGATTCGATCTAGGAAGTAGCGATCATGGGAAACTGTGATAACGATTCCATTAAAATCATCTAAATAATCTTCTAAACGTCTTAGCGTATCGATATCTAAGTCATTGGTAGGTTCATCTAATAGTAGAACGTTAGGTGCATCCATTAAAATACGAAGTAAGTATAGACGTCGGCGCTCTCCACCCGATAGGGTACCAATTTGTGAATACTGAAGATGTCCATCGAATAAGAAGCGTTCACACATTTGAGAGGCAGTGATGCGTGTTCCATCGCCTGTTTCAATGTAATCACTATTTTCTTTAATGTAGTCAATGGCTCTCATTGTTGGATTCATTTCTTCGCTTTCTTGTGCGAAGCATCCAATTTTAACGGTTTCACCGATATCAATGAATCCTGAGTCAGGCTTGATTTTTCCACGGATTAGATTAATTAATGTTGATTTTCCGATTCCGTTTGGTCCCACAATTCCGATACGATCAGTACGAGTTAGAGTGTAATCTAAGTCACGAATCATACAGCGGTCACCATAGAATTTTGCAACATGATTGAATTCCATGATTTTTTTACCAAGGCGTGTTGAAGCGACTGAAATATCAAGATTACCCTGTGGCGTAAATTTTTCTTGGTTGCTTAAGTCTTCAAAACGTTGAAGACGAGCTTTTTGTTTAGTCGAACGTGCCTGTGCTCCTCGACGAACCCAAGCTAATTCTTTTCGAAGGAGGTTTTGGCGTTTATCTTCCATGGCGGCTTCTAGTTGAAGGCGTTCCATTTTCTTTTCAAGGAAGACAGAATAGTTTCCATCATAGCTATATAGTCGCCCCTTATCTAGTTCTAGAATTCGGTTTGTAACGCGATCTAAAAAGTAACGGTCATGAGTGATCATTAAAAGGGCACCTTTACGACTGTTTAAGTAGTCTTCTAACATGCCGATGGTGTCATTGTCTAGATGGTTGGTCGGCTCATCTAAAATGAGAAGTTCTGATGGTGTAATGAGTGCTGATGCTAAAGCGACGCGTTTTTTTTGTCCCCCAGATAGGTGTTTGACTTTTTGTGAAAAGTTTGTGATTCCTAGTTTTGTTAAAACTGATTTGGCTTCACTCTCCAAATCCCATAGATTTAAGCGATCGATTTGATCTTGTAGTTTTAATAAACGTTCGTTTAATGATTCATTGTAGTTTTGTTGAAGTTCGTCAAGTGTTTCTTGATAGTCGCGAAGTAATGTCATTTCAGGTGAATTTCCTTTAAAGACTTGTTCAAGAACAGTTGCTTCATCATGAAATTCAGGATTTTGTGATAAATATTCGATTCGGACGCGATTGCCTTTTGTAATGCGGCCTGTTTCAGGGTTTTCAATACCGGCAATAATTTTTAAAAGGGTTGATTTTCCAGTTCCATTAACCCCAATAATTCCGATTTTTTCCCCTTCACTAATTCCAAATGAAATGTTATCGATTAATGTTTTGACTGAGTAGCTTTTACTTATATTCTCAATTGTCATTAGATTCAATGTGTCTCACCACGGTTTCTATAAAATTTATATCTTTCATTATACCTTGTTTTTGATGAAAAGAAAAACCCAAGCATTAAGATGCTTGGGTTTTCTTTAAGTATATTTTACCTTCTTCGATGTAAGGAAGATGCATTTGATAATGGATTGTGACTAAACGAATGATAAAGATGATTGAAAGACATAAGTAAGCACTAATCATTATACCGAGATAAGGGTGTAAGAACCAAAAGCAGATGGCCCCAATTAAGGATGCAACGGCATAAATTTCATGTTTTAAAATACTTGGGACTTCTTGTGCTAAGATGTCACGAATCACACCACCACCAACAGCTGTAATAACTGATACGAAGAGGAAGGTCATGAAGTTATAGTTGAGATCGATGGCTTTCATTCCGGCTGCAATAGTAAAAACGGATAATCCGATGGCATCTAGAATGAGAAAAGAGGTCTGCCATTTGATACGTCCTCGTAAGCAGATAACAAGAATGGTTGAGATGAGAATGGTTAGCATGTATTCGTATTTTGAAAAGAACACAGGTACTCCGATATCTGTTACAACATCACGTATAACTCCTCCACCGATAGCTGTGACGGTTGCAAGTGTTAGGATTCCAAAGAAGTCCATTTTTTTTTCGATAGCACACATCGCACCGGATGCGGCAAATACGAAGAGTCCGATATATTCAAAGAATGTGATTAGATCCATGTTAAGCCCCCATAAAAGATTGTTTATTAGTTCATATCGTTTCACATTATAGCAAGCGGATTTTAGGGTGTCAATGAGTAAAGATAATGATTCACAGCGTTTTGATTTTAAAAAGGATTTGATGTGCTATGTTAAAGTTTTTTTGTTTTATTTTTGATGCTTATGACAGTGACATGATTTTTTTTCTGGAACAGGATCGTAACCAAGGCTTCCCCAAGGATTACAACGTAAAATGCGTTTAAAGGCTAGGTAGCCTCCTTTTAGGACACCGTGTTTTTCGATGGCTTCGATGGCGTAGTGAGAACAGGTAGGATAGTATCGGCAGTTGGGGGGAGAAAGTGGGGAGATGTATTTTTGATAAAATTGTATGAATTTGATCATGAGTTTTTTCATGGAAGACGTCCTTTCTGTATTCGATAAATTTATGTTATCAGATAAGAAAATTTGTTTCAAGATGAGGAGTTTTGACATAGTATATGTCGTGAACAATAATTTCCATTTAATTCCAAAAAAGGAGAATTTAGAAGAGGTGGTTATGATATGTGTGGATTATTTGGGGTAGTAAATTATAAACAAATTGAGATGAAAACACCTTATGACATGAGTTGTGTACAAGCTGTTTTTCATCGAGGGCCAGATGAAGGGGGGATGTTTTATGGGAAACATGTCTTTTTAGGGCATCGTCGCTTATCGGTCGTTGATATTGAGCAAGGGAAACAGCCGATGTCATTTCATCATTATACGATGATTTATAACGGTGAGTTATATAATACCGAAGAGATTCGCGAGGAGTTAAAAGCTTTAGGCTATACTTTTAAAGGACATTCAGATACTGAGGTTTTGTTAAAGGCGTATGTCTGCTTTGGCGAAAAAGTAGTTGAAAAGCTAAATGGGATTTATGCTTTTGCCGTATGGAATTCTAAAGAGCAAACATTATATGTGGCGAGAGACCGTGCTGGTGTTAAGCCGCTTTATTATTCTTTGTTACCAGATGGAATTATTGTAGCGTCTGAGCAAAAGCAAATTTTACACTATACGCAAAAAAATGAAGTGACCATTGAAGGATTTCAAGAGTTATTAGGTGTTGGGCCTTCTCATACGCCAGGAAACGGATTATTTAAAGGGATCAAAGAGTTAAAACCAGGTCATTATATGGTGGTTAAATCAGGGGGTATTAAAATTACGAAATACTGGGATTTAGTCGCAAAAGAACATACAGATGATTTTGAAACAACTGTTGAAAAAACACGTGAAATTTTAGTAGATGCAATTAAACGACAACTGGTTTCTGATGTGCCACTTTGTACCTTTTTATCAGGAGGACTTGATTCTTCAATCATTACAGCTATTGCAGCAAATGAGATGAAAAATCTTCATACCTTTTCAATTGATTATGAAGATAATAGAAAGTATTTTCAAAAAACGGCTTTTACGGTATCTGAAGATAATGATTTTATTAAGTTGATGTCTGATCGTTTTCATACGAATCACCATTATTGTGTCATTACAAATCAAGATTTAGCGGATGCTTTAAAAGATGCTGTTTTATTACGTGATATGCCAGGGATGGCGGATGTAGATTCATCGTTACATTGGTTTTGTAAAGAGATTAAAAAAGATTTTACGGTTGGTTTGTCAGGTGAATGTGCCGATGAAATTTTTGGAGGATATCCTTGGTTTTATCGTGAACCAATGAATGGGATGTTTCCATGGCTTCGTGATTTAGCAATTCGTAATACGTTGTTAAAACCAGAGTGGCAAGAAAAATTGAATTTAGTCGGTTATGCAACAGATCGTTTTAATGAGTCCATTGCACAGGCAGATATTGTAGAAGGCGATAGTGCTTTGAATAATGAGAAACGACAATTGACTTATTTAAATATTAAATGGTTTATGACGACATTGCTTGATCGTAAAGATCGTATGAGTATGGGAGCGAGTCTTGAAGTTCGTGTGCCATTTGCGGATCATCGAATTATGGAATATCTTTATAATGTGCCTTGGGATATGAAGTTCTATGGGAATGAAGAAAAAGGCTTGTTAAGAAAAGCGATGGAAGGAATTTTACCAAATGAAGTGTTGTATCGAAAAAAAAACCCGTATCCAAAAACACATAATCCTCATTACACAGCGATTGTCCAAGCTTTGTTAAGAGAAGCGTTGAGTGATGAAACGTCTATTTTGCATGAGATTTTTGACGAGAATAAGTTATGGGCTTTAGCTAATTCAGATGATGAGATTATTACAAGACCTTGGTTTGGACAACTGATGACACAGCCGCAGCTTATTGCTTATTTGTATCAATTTCATGTTTGGTTTAAGGCGTATCAGTTAAATATTGTGGAGTAGAGGGGGTCTGTCGCTAATGGCGGCAGATTTTTTTTGTCTTGAAAGAATAAGGAATGAATATTTTTTACATAATAAGAGTAAAGATTGAGATTAAGGGGACTACTGTAATGAGATGGATTGGTTATTTTTTGTTATTTTTACTGTGTCTATTTATCTTACTTATTTTTGTAAAGATTAAGATTCGAGTTGTTTTTCAAGATGAGTCTCGTTTTGTACAAGTGAAATATTTGTTTTTTAAATATAAGATGGATTTAAATCCGATGATGAAAGAGCTAGAGAAAAACGCTGAGCTATCAGCTGATAAAATGAAAGATGAGGTTACAGTGAAAAAGGAAGAAGTCGTTGTTAAAACGAAAACGGTTGAACAGAAAGTCATTGAAGATTCCATGGAGTTAGATGAGAAGCCCAAGATAAAGGTGAAACGAGTTAAGAAAAAGAAGCGAGTTGAAAAAACGCAGGAAAAAGTGAGTCGCCCAAAATTAAGGCAGATGATTAGGAAGTTTAAATTGTTATTTAAAACGGGTAAACGAGTGCTTGTGCGCTTTACGAAAAAGATTAGGGTGCATCAGTTGGATTCAGTGATTCATTTTAGTGTAGATGATCCGATGTTAAATGGGTGCTTACTCGGTAGTCTTTGGGCCATGCAAGCTAATGTTTATGGATTTATTAGTCGTTATGTCAAGAAAGTTGACCACTATCACTTTGATGTTTTGAGCCAATTTAGTGGAAATCGTATTTTTGTTGATTTTACGTGCATAGTCTCATTTAAATTAGTCGATATTATAGTTGTCTTATTAACGTCTTTTAGAGATTTAATGACAATTTTAAAACTAATTCGTAAAGAGGAGGATTTATAGTATGGGTGAGCATCCAATTCATAATTTAATGAAAATTTCAATGGAAAATATAAAACAAATGGTTGATGTAGATACGATTGTTGGAAATCCTGTTAACACAGAGAGCGGAGACACGATTATTCCAATTTCTAAAGTTGCATTTGGATTCGCAGCAGGAGGTAGTGAATTTGAATCCACTACGAATACAAATTCTGATCAAAATCCTCCATTTGGTGGAGGTAGTGGTGGAGGAGTTTCAATTACGCCTATTGCCTTTTTAGTGGTAAATCAACAAGGTGTTGAAATCAAACATCTTGAGGAACGTACACATTTATATGAACGTCTTCTTGAACAAGTACCTAAAACAGTCAATAGTATTATGAACGAATTTGATAAAGATTCAAAAAAAGGCGAGTAAATCATTTACTCGTTTTTTTTGTTAAAACATCTAGATGAATTAAGGGGGATGAAAAAAATGATAGAGCTAGGTAAGGTTGTGAAGCTTTTTATAATGTTCAAGTAAAAAAGTAAACGTTATAACATTTTTTGGTTTAGTGAGTGACATTCAATAAAAGTTGTAGTAAAATCAATTTGTATATCATGAAGAGGTGATGTTTAGTGCCAAGACCTGAAGTAATTGAACAACTATTTGATCTTGTCGATGAAACGTCGATGATCATCAGTTCCGAGTTGAAAATGAATTATTTACAAGCCATGTGTGAATCTTGTGGAAATATTATGTCACAAGATGTAAGTCAATCAGTTAACGAGGAAATTAGACAGGCATTAGAGAAGCAGTATTCTGATTTAGAGGAATTAGAGTTTACTCAAGAGGAAATAAGAAAAGCTCTTCAGTTAGCTATTTTGAAAGGATTAAAAGCTGAGCGTGTAACGAACGCGGTAATGACTCCAGATTCGATTGCCTTAATGGTGTCTTATTTAATTTCAAAATTTATTCCAAGTGCTAAAGAGATGACTGTCGCTGATTTAACAGTGGGAACAGGAAACTTTTTAACAGCCATTTTAAATCAGATTGATGTGGAGCCTCAGGCGATTTATGGAGTAGATGTTGATAAAGATTTGTTACAAATTGCATACACGCTTTCTGATATGCAAGAGCATGCGGTTCAGTTCTATCAACAAAGTTCATTAAAGCCGATGTTAGTTGAGCCACTAGATTTAATTGTTGGAGATTTACCGACTGGAGAAGTAGTAGACTCATCAGAGTTAGTTGACTTGGAGTTATCATTAGTGAGTAAGCAGGTAACGTATTTACCTTATTTATTAATTGAAAATCATCTCAAGTATTTAAAACCAGGTGGTTATGCTTTTTATGTCATTCCAAATGATTTATTTAGTCAAAAAGGTTCAACTGAGTTTCATCAGATGCTGACATCACAGGCCAATATTCAGGCATTATTACAATTGCCATCATCAATGTTTAAAAGTCATGAGTTAGGTAAGAGTTTATTTATCATTCAAAAAAACGGTGAAGCAATTCAACCGATTAAAGAAGTGTTAGTAGCCCAATTACCAAGCTTTAATGATAGAGAAAAATTTGGTCAAACTTTAAATCGTATTGATAATTGGATCAAACTTAATAAGTAAAAGTGGAGGGAATAGTCATGACTAAAATTTTATCAGTAAATGCCGGAAGTTCATCATTAAAATTTCAATTATTAGAGATGCCTGCACAAACCGTTATTACAAAAGGTTTAGTTGAGCGTATTGGATTTGAGGATGCAATCTTCAGTATTAAATTTGAAGATGAAAAAGTTGAAAAAGTATTACCAATTAAAGATCATAGCGTAGCGGTTCAATTATTATTAGAAGCGTTACTTGAACATAATATCGTAGCATCTTACGATGAAATTAGTGGAGTTGGACACCGCGTAGTTCACGGTGGAGAAAAATTCGGTCACTCAGTCGTTGTGACACCTGAAGTGTTAGCTGATATCGAAGCTTTATCAGAATTAGCACCTCTTCACAACCCAGCAAATGCATTAGGAATTAAAGCATTTATGAAAGAATTACCACATGCTGTTTCAGTTGCAGTATTTGATACAGCATTCCACCAAACAATGGATAAAGATGCTTATTTATATCCAGTAAAATACGAGTGGTATCAAGACTATGCAATTCGTAAATACGGATTCCACGGAACATCTCATCAATTCGTTGCAGAGCGTTGCGCTGAGTTATTAGAAAAACCATTAGCTGAAACTAAAATTATCACAGTTCATATCGGAAACGGTGGGTCTTTAGCAGCTGTTAAAGGTGGACAATCTGTTGATACAACAATGGGATTCACTCCACTTGCGGGAATCATGATGGGAACTCGTTCTGGAGATATTGATCCAGCGATTTTACCATTCATTATGGAAAAAGAAAATTTAACAATTGACCAAGCGGTTAATGCATTAAATAAAGAGTCAGGATTATACGGAGTATCTGGAGCATCTTCAGATATGCGTGATATCTTAAAATTAGTATCTGAAGGCAATGAGCGTGGAATTATTGCGTTTAACTTATATGTTAAACGTATCTGTGACTACATCGGTTCTTACTTTGTATATTTAGGTGGAGTTGATGCGATTGTCTTTACAGCTGGTATCGGTGAAAACTCTATTCCAGTTCGTAAAGCAGTTGTTGAACGTTTAGGAGCTTTAGGAATTACATTAGATGAAGCTGCTAATAATGTCATGGGAGAAGAAGCTTTAATTTCAACAGCAGATTCAAAAATTAAAGTATTCGCTATTCCAACAAATGAAGAGTTAATGATTGCAAAAGATACTTACGCATTTGTTAAATAGTAAATGAAAAAAAAGAGATTCTAGTGATAGAATCTCTTTTTTTATATCAGACTAATTTCAGTCGAATTTTACAACATTATGATATAATTTAAATAATAAATTCTTTAAGAGGTGAAATTATGTTGCAGCAAATTTGGAGTGAAATTGTGAAGTACGATAAGATTATGATTCATCGTCATGTAAGCCCAGATCCAGATGCGTTAGGATCACAAATTGGGTTAGCAACGTTAATTAAGTCAACTTATCCAAATAAGGTGGTAAAGATGCTTGGCTTTACAGAACCATCGTTACAGTGGATGGGAGAGATGGATGAGGTAAAGGATGAGGAGTATGAAGGGGCATTGGTGATTGTTTTAGATACGGCGAATTCTCCACGTATTGATGATACACGTTATAAAACGGGTGCCTTTATGATAAAAATTGATCATCATCCTGTTGTTGAAGATTATGCGGATTTAAATTATGTAGATACGTCGGCAACCGCTACATCAGAAATTATTGTGCATTTATTTAAAGCTAATCAGGAGCAGTATCAATTAACGATGCCACTTATTTCAGCGGAGCGTTTATATACTGGAATTATTGCGGATAGTGGTCGTTTCTTATATGATAATACAACAACATCAACTCTTGAGTGTGCAGCCTTTTTATATGATTGTGGGATTAATCGTAATCAAATTCATGATCAGCTGTATAAGCGTCCTTTAAATATTATTCAGGCACAAGGGTTTGTGTTAAGTCACTTTAACGTTAGTGAACAAGGCGTTGCTTATTTTACAATGACAAAAGATGAGCAGGAATCATTTGGTTTAACAACTGGAACTCGTTCCGCATTAGTGAACGTGTTGGCAAATATTGAAGGGATTCATGTATGGGTTTGCTTCTTTGAGAATGAGGATGGAAAGATTCGAGTGAATATTCGTTCAAATGGACCGGTTATTAATACGGTTGCTCAAAATTTTGAGGGTGGAGGACATCCTAAAGCATCTGGTGCGATGATTTATGAATGGTCACAGTGTGATGCAGTGATTAAAGCGTTAGATGAGGCATGTATATCCTATTTTAATGTATAAAAAGTAAATGTTTGGAAAGACTATTGACAATTGCCAGTGGTCTTTTTCTATGTTAGAATGAGTTCAAACGTATGTTTGGGTTTGAGAAAAGGTAGGGATCGGTATGAGTTTTGTACATTTGCAAGTGCGGTCAGCCTATTCACTGTTAAGTAGTTCAATTAAGATTAAAGAACTTGTTGATTTAGCACTTGAAAATCAAATGAGTTGTTTAGCTTTAGTTGAAGAGGGGACCATGCATAGTGCGATTAAGTTTTATAATGCTTGTCGGCGTGTGAATGTTAAGCCGCTGATCGGAATGAGTGTTAACGTTCAGGGAGATTCATTTATTGATGAATGGGTAATATTGGCGCGTAATCAGTGCGGGTACCAAAGGCTTTTAAAAATTGCCTCTTTTATTGCGAAGCAAGAAGGTGTTGTTCTTTATGAGCAAGTGTTGCCCTTTGTTCAGGATTTAGTCGTGATTACAAGCGGTGAGCACGGGATGCTTTGTAGTGGAATTGAGGAATACAAAGAGGAGCGTTTGCTTCAATATTATGAGTCATATTTGAAGTCTATTCCGCATTTGTATATCGGGCTGATGCGCGTTAATCAACGAACATATGAGTTGTCAAAGCATTTGATTTCTTTTGCAAGTAATGTTAATCGTCCGATTGTGGCACTCAACGATGTCAGGTATTTGAAAAAAGAGGATGCCAAGACGTTAACGTTGTTACAGGCGATTAAGCAGAATCAATCGGTAGAAGAGTTGCCACTTGTTGATTACGAGCGTTATTTTAAGAGTGAGTGTCAAATGAAAGAGTTGTTTGCAGATGTACCAAACGCTTTGATGCAAACTGAGCAGATTGCAAATGATTGTGAGGTAGAAATTCCACTACATCAATCGTTATTGCCGAAGTATCAAACGCCTGAGGGGGTATCTTCTGATTCTTATTTAGAGGCACTTTGTTTTAAGGGACTTGAGAAACGCTATGGCCATTTAGAGTATGCTAATCGATTGAAGTATGAGTTATCGGTCATTCATAAGATGGGATTTTCGGATTATTTCTTGATTGTCTGGGATTTTGTGCGTTATGCGAAAAGTCATGATATTTATGTAGGTCCTGGTCGTGGCTCAGCAGCGGGATCATTGGTGGCGTATGTTTTAGGTATTACGAATGTCGATCCGATCAAGTATGAGTTGTTATTCGAGCGATTTTTAAATCCTGAACGAATTACAATGCCAGATATTGATATTGATTTTCAGGATAATCGACGGGATGAAGTGATTCAATATGTACAGAATAAGTATGGGAGTCACTGTGTTGTTCAGATTGCAACGTTTGGAACTTTCCAGTCTAGATCTGCCTGGCGTGATTTAGCACGTGTTCATCAGGTGGAAACGACTTTAATTAATAAAGTGGCGAGCTTTATTTATTCAGGAAGTACGTTGAAAGAAATTTATGAGCAAACAAAAGGATTACGAGATTTTTTCTCCACTTATCCAAAGCTTGAAGCTATTTATAAAGAGGCTGAAAAAATTGAGGGATTGCCACGTCATACGTCGATTCATGCAGCGGGTGTTATTATTAGCGATCATGATTTAACAGATTATACAGCGATTATGGAGGGTCCAACAGGCATTTATGTCTCCCAGTATGAAGCTGAAGATTTAGAGATGATTGGTTTATTAAAGATGGATTTCTTAGGTTTAAAAAATTTAAATATGTTACAACAAATCACGACTTTAATTAAAAGTAGTGTCGCACCTGAGTTTGATATTAATAAAATTCCATATGATGATTTAAAGACATATGAAATGATTTCACAGGGACAAACGACGGGGGTCTTCCAGTTAGAATCAGAAGGAATGCGGCAGGTATTAAGAGCGGTTCGACCTAATTGTTTGGAGGATATTATTGCTTGTAATGCCCTGTTTCGACCAGGACCGATGGAAGGAATTCCGTTATTTGCAGCAAGGAAGCATCATGAACAGCCGATTGAATACTATCATCCAAGTTTACAGTATATCTTATCTAAAACGTATGGCATTATTGTTTATCAAGAGCAGATTATGCAGATTGCGAATGTGGTATCAGGCTATTCTTTAGGAGAAGCTGATGTTTTAAGACGTGCCGTGTCGAAAAAGAAGAAGGAAATTTTAGAGAGAGAACAGAAGACGTTTGTTGAGAAAGCAATAGAACGTGGTTATCACCAAGAGATTGCCACCCAGTTGTATGAGTTAATTTTGAAGTTTGCAAATTATGGATTTAATCGAAGCCACGCAGTGGCGTATAGTATGATTGCTTATCAGATGGCTTATTTGAAGAGACATTATCCAAGTTATTTTATGACGGTGGCTCTTTCAAATGTGATTGGTAGTGAAAGTAATACGGCACAGTATGTAAAAGAGGCGAAACAGTTAGATATTTTAGTGTTACCGCCGTCAATTAATAGTAGTGGTTTAATGTATCAGATTGAAAATGAAAATATTCGATTTAGTTTATTACCGATTAAACATATCGGGATGAATTTAGCTCGGCAAATTGTGGCGGAGCGTGAACGGGGATTGTATAAGAGTTTTTATGATTTTGTGAGTCGTACAAGAAGTTTTTTAAATCAACGTGCCTATGAGGGGTTAATTGATGTGGGAGCAATGGATGAGTTTGGGTATAACCGGACAACTCTACATCATAATTTAACTGCGATCTTAGATTTTTCGAAATATGATGGCGGGTTGTTTGAGACTGATTTTGAGATTATGATGATGAAGGAGACGTTGTCATCAGCTGAGAAGATGAAGCGGGAAAAAGAATTGCTTGGTTTTTATTTGAATTCTCATCCGATTCATTTAATGAGAGATCAGGCAAAGGAGAAGGGTTGGTATTTTCCGAGTGATTTGATTCACCTAAATGTTTCAACTATTACGTGTGTCGGATTTGTGGAAAAATTTAGAGAAATTAGAGATAAAAAAGGAAAGCTGATGGCATTTATGGATATTTCTGATGAAAATGGAACAGTGTCTGTCACTATTTTTTCTGATGTTTATAAATCAGAATATAAAGCGTTATTAGGGAAAATTGTGGTTATTAATGGACGTGTTTCAATAAGAAATAGTGAAAAAAATATTAATCTCAGTAAAATAATAGCGATTTCATGACAGTTTCAGGTCGGAAATGATTTATAAATAGACAAAATACTGATATAATATGGGAGGAATAATCTTCATTAAGTGGATGATGATCAAAATTCTAGTGTGAGGTGAAACACTATGGTAAAAAGAATTGGTGTGCTTACTAGTGGTGGAGATGCACCGGGTATGAATGCAGCCATTCGTGCCGTTGTGCGCGCAGCAATCGCTAATAATATCGAAGTTTTCGGTATTTACAACGGATATGCTGGATTAGTTAAAGGTGATATTAAACCTCTAACGAATACAGAGGTTGGTGGAATCATTAACCGTGGTGGAACTTTCTTAGGTTCAGCACGTCTTCCAGAGTTCAAAAACATCGAAGTTCGTGAACTAGGTGTAGAACAATTAAAGAAACATGGTATCGAAGCAGTTGTTGTTATCGGTGGCGATGGTTCTTACATGGGAGCAAAAAAATTAACAGAGATGGGAATCAACTGTATCGCATTACCAGGTACAATTGATAACGATATCGTAAGCAGTGATTTCACAATTGGATTTGATACTGCATTAAACACAGTTATCGATGCCATTGATCGCTTACGTGATACGTCAGCTTCACACGCTCGTTGTAGCGTTGTTGAAATCATGGGACGTCACTGTGGTGACTTAACAGTTTGGGGTGCTATTGCATCTGGAGCTGAAGAGTTAATCGTTCCTGAAAAAGGAATCAACATGGATGAAATCGTAGCCCAAATCGAAGAAGGTAAAAAACGTCAAAAGAAACATTACATCGTGACTTTAGCTGAGTTAATGACAGATGCACATGAATTAGCTAAAGAAATTGAAAAACGTACTGGTGTTGAAACTCGTGCAACTGTTCTTGGACACACTCAACGTGGTGGGGCTCCAACAGCATTTGATCGCGTGTTAGCAAGCCGTATGGGTGCTTATGCGGTTGATTTATTAATCGCAGGTGAAGGAGGACGCTGTGTTGGAATTCGTGACAACAAGTTAACTCACTTTGATATCTTAGAAGCACTTGATTTACCACGTGTATTCGATGAAACAATGTTCAATTTAGCTAAACAATTATCTTAATTATTTCAACTGAAATAGGCATAAGATTATTGAATATACCCAAAGGAGCGAACTAGGAAATGAAACAATCTTTCAAAAACACTAAAATGATTTGTACAATTGGTCCTAAATCAGAACCAAAAGAGATGTTATCAAAATTAGTTGATGCAGGAATGAACTGTATCCGTTGTAACTTCTCTCACGGTGATCATGCAGAGCAAAAAAATCGTATGGATTTAATCCGTGAAATCAATAAAGAAAAAGGAACTCATGTAGCTATCTTATTAGATACTAAAGGACCTGAAATCCGTACTCACTTATTCGAAAACGGTGGAGTTGAATTAGTTGCTGGTCAAACTGTACGCGTTGCTATGAACGAAGTATTAGGAACAGCTGAAAAATTCTCTATCACTTACCCAGGATTAATCAACGACGTAGTTGTTGGTGGAACAATCTTAGTTGACGATGGATATGTTGAATTAACAGTAACTGAATTAGATACTGCTAACCAAGAAATCGTATGTACAGTTAAAAACTCTGCATTCGTTAAAGACCGTCGTGGAATCAACGTACCAGGTGCTAAATTAAACATGGAATTCATCTCTGAAAAAGATCGCGCAGATATGATCTTCGGATGTGAAATGCAAGTGGATTACATCGCTGCATCATTCGTTCGTCGTGCAGAAGACGTATTAGCTATCCGTGAAATCTTTGCTGAGCAAGGAAATACACATACACAAATCATCGCTAAAATCGAAAACCAAGAAGGTGTTGACAACATGGATTCAATCCTTGAAGTTGTTGACGGAATCATGGTTGCTCGTGGAGATTTAGGGGTAGAAGTACCTGCTGAAGATGTACCATTAATCCAAAAAGAAATCATTGCTAAATGTAATGCTGCTGGAAAAATCGTTATCACTGCAACTCAAATGTTAGAGTCTATGCAAAAAAATCCTCGTCCAACTCGTGCAGAAGTATCTGACGTTGCTAATGCAATCTTCGATGGAACTGATGCAATCATGTTATCAGGAGAATCTGCTGCTGGACAATATCCATTAGAAGCTGTTGAAACAATGGCTCGTATCGCTCGTCGTACTGAGCAAGCTTTAGATCACCAAGAAATCATCGCTCGCGCTATGGCTTCTTCAAGCCGTGACGTAGCATCTGCTATGGGGTTAGCTGTTGCTGATACTGTAGAAGATTTAGGAGCTCAAGCAGTTATCGCTTGCACTCAATCAGGAGCTACTGCTCGTGCTATCTCTAAATACCGTCCATCTGCACCAGTAATCGCTGCTACTTCATGTGAAAAAACAGCTACTTCATTAGCATTATACTGGGGAGTTCAACCAGTTGTTGTTGCTGAAACAGCTAACACTGATGAATTATTAAAAACAGCTGCTACTGTAGCTACAGAAGTTGCTGGATTAGAAGCAGGAGAAACTGCTGTTGTTACTGCTGGATTACCAGCTGGTGAAGGTAACACTAACTTAATGCACATTCACGAAGTTAAATAATTTACCTATACATACACACACTTTTTAAAGGAGGGATTTCCCTCCTTTTTTTATTATTAAGAGGTTGATTAGAATGGTAGAAACAACATTATGTTATATAATTCATGAGAAAAAGGTTTTAATGATGTACCGAAATAAGAAAGAAAATGATTTTCATGAAGGGAAGTGGAATGGATTAGGCGGAAAGATAGAAGAAGGCGAAACGGCATACGAGGGGATACGACGAGAGGTGTTAGAGGAATCAGGGCTAATCATCAAGAATCCAGAGCTACTAGGGGTTTGTTATTTTCCTAGTTTTGATGGAGAGGAAGAATTGATGTATCTATATAAGGCAATTGATTTTGAAGGGGATTTGATTGAGTGTAATGAAGGAGATTTGAGTTGGATTGATGAAAAGCAGTTGTTATCGTTAAATATTTGGGAAAGTGATCAAGTCTTTTTACCGTATGTATTACGCGGTGAACGTTTTATTGGGGTGTTTCACTTTGAGGGGAAAGTTTTAAGGTCATATGAGATTAAAAAGGGGAGTGAATCTGATTTAATTCGTTTTTCGATTGAAAAAGGAAGTCACGTACTTTAAGTCTATTATTAAAAAAGTTTTATTACAACGATAAAAAGAACGGCTTGAGATAAACCGTTCTTTTTTTTATTTTATTTTAATGATTAGCACAATGGGCGTTTTGGTTGTTGAGGGCATTGTGGTTGCATGGCAAGGGCACACCAGTCTTCATTTCTTAGACCATGATCATATTGATGACATTCCATTCCTTCTTCTTTACAGATGACATAATCATGGTGATTGTGATGGTGATGAACTGTTTTAACAACGACTGGTACCACATGTTCTACACGGTGATGATGGTGTACTTCTGGCATACAGCAAACAGTTGGTTCAATGACTTGGCAGCAAGTTTCATAATGTACAGGCATTGGGCAACATTGCATTTGTGTTTGGCACATTTGAGGTTGAGGCATTACTGGAGCTGGGCACATCATTTGAGATTGAGGCATCACAGGGACTTTTGTTTCACATTTTGTTTCTTTTGTTTCTGGAACTTTTACCATTTCAGTTTTAACAGGCATTTGTTGAGTTGCAGGCATTGCATACATCATTTGAGGTTGAAGGTATTCTTTTCTCATTGGAGACATCATTCCACAGCATCTATTATATCCATTCATAAAAATCATAACATCCTTTCATATTGTAATTCAATTACAATATAGTATATTACCTAGAGCTTAAATGGTTATGGCACATGCCCAAGTTATCAAAGAAAAGGATGAAAAAAAGGACTTTTATACGAGATAAAAAGTCCTTATAGGATGATTATTTCAGTGTTTCGATAACAAAACTAGTATCAGTTAGTTCAAAGTTAGCTAAGAATCCTGAAGAGGCATAAAGTTTTTGATCATCTGTAATAAATAAGGCTTCCACATCAGATAAAGATTCGATTAGCTTCATTCCTTCATCGAGTCCTAGTACAAATGACATAGTTGACAAAGCATCGGCAGACATTGAACTTTTTGTGACGATTGTAACTGACTTTAGATTGTTTTCTACAGGATAGCCTGTTTTAGGATCAAGGATGTGGTGATAAATCTTTCCATCTTGTTGGAAGTAGCGTTCGTATGTTCCAGATGTCACAACGGTTTTATCTTTGACACTTAAAATTCCTAAGTAGTCACCACGTGGAGAGAATGGATTTTGAACTCCAATTCTAAAAGAGTCTCCATTTGCTTTTTCACCATAGGCATAGACATTTCCACCTAAATTGATGATGGCTTGTTTATTTCCGTGTTCTTTTAGAATTTGGGCTGCGACATCAGCTGCATATCCTTTTGCAATGCCACCTAAGTCGAGTTGCATTCCTTTATCTTCTAGTTTAACAGCATAATTTTCTTCATCAAGTAGCACTTTATGATAATCGATATGAGTTAAGCTTTGTGCAATTTCATCACTATTTGGAACATGAGCATCTTCAAATCCAATTTCCCATAGTTTAACGAGAGGGCCGACTGTGATATCAAAGCTACCATTTCCAAGTTGCGAATAGTAAACTCCCGCTTTAATGACATCGAATGTTTGTTTTGAAACAGGAACGTAGTCGACTCCTGCTTGTTGATTGATACTGATTACTTCACTCGTTGTAGCATTATTAATGGTCATTTCTTTTTCAATTTGCTCAATCGCATTGAAAATTTCATCAAAGATTTCTTGTTCAGGATTATCGTATAAGGTAATCGTAACGATGGTTCCTAGTAAGTATTTATTTTGCGAGACAGGTTCGTAGTTTTTTTGTTCAGTTCCTAGATTCTGGTTAGGTGTTTCTACTTGTTCTTTTGCTTGGCAACCTGTTGTGAGTAAAACGGCTACTAGCATTAAGGATTTCAAATATTTCATAGTATGTAACCTCCAATAATTGTCCTTTAATAGGATACCACAATATAGAGCATAAAAAAACGACAAGATGTTCACTTTGTGAAATCTTGCGTTTTTTTTAATCGATTGTTGGTCCGCTTGCTAAGGCTTGAATGACTAATTCAATAAATTGATTCACTTCAATTGTAACGCCAGAGATAGCATCAGTTTTATTATCTTCGTTATAAGTAATTAGGGTTGGATCTTGGATGTTAATAAGATAAGATTCCAAAAGTTGAGCTTGGTGATTCCAATTTTGAATTTCCTCTGTTGAATGTCCACTTGTTAAGTTGTCATCTTCTTTAATGGCATCCCAATGGGCTGCAACAATGTAGCCATTTTCAACAATAAGGTTAATATTATATTTATATCCATCTGTAAATGTTTCCTGCTCTGCATAATAATGTCCATCTTGGTAGTTTCCTTTTTCAATTGGACCGTCTGCAAGAGCCGTATTCATAAGTTGTAAAAATGGAGTGACTGAGATTGTCACACCAGAAATAGTATCAGTTTTTCCATCTTCTGTTGTTTGGATAGCAGAAGTATCTTGATTATTAATAATATATGATTCTAATTTTTCGATTTGTTCGTGCCACTTTAAGGATTCAGTATCTGCATCAGACATAAGATACTCATCTGTTTGTGACAGAGTGCGTTTATCTTCAGTTGCAGTTTCATTAATTGAGTTAAATTCAATGGTGGTGATGATGCCGTCTTTAATCTCTAAGGTTACCGTGTTTTTCCATCCATCTTCTGAATAAGTTGAATCTTCAGCGAAGTATAGACCATCTTTTAAAACAGTAAGCTGTTCACGGGCATCTATATCACTTAATTGAACTAAATTGTTATCACTTAGTAATAGTGGCTCTTTAGAGTTAACTTCATTAGCACTACAGGCTGTTAATAGACTAAACGCAGAAATAATTGTCAGAGATACGACTTTATAATTCATAAAAATACCCCTCCCTATAACTTTAAATAAATTATGGTCTTATCTTTAGTATAGTTAGTGTTATTCTAACATAGGTTGAAAGACTATTATATAGGAAAAAGATGTAATTGTTGTCGAATATGTATAAAAAAAATTTATAAATGATATAGTTATAAAGAGGGAAGGTAGGAATTTTGAAGGGATTGCATCTACATAAAAAGGTTGAATTTGTGAAAAAATGTGATAAAATTAAGGTGGGTAAATTACGACATGTTTTTACAAATAACTCTTATATTTAACTTTTATCTAATTTGATGCTATTATAAATGAATGGATTTTTTATAGGTAAAGGTTAGATACATCTACTAATCAAGTGGTGTTAATAGAGTTAGCTTTTTTATGTTAAGGAGTATTAACGTAGGAAAATAAAACATGAAAGATTTTAGGAGGAGTATCATGAAAAAGATTGTTGTCCTTGGTGGAGGATACGCAGGTGTACTTACCGCAAAAAAATTAGCAAAAAAATTCAAAAAAGATCAAGATGTAAGCATTACATTAATTGACAAGCAATCTTATCACACAATGTTAACAGAGTTACATGAAGTTGCTGCTGGTCGTGTGGATGAAGAATCAATCCGTATGGATTTAAAAAAGATTTTTGCTGGTCGTAAAGTGGATGTTGTTTTAGATGAAATTACATCAATTGATTTTGAACAAAAAGTTTTAACTTCAAATTCAACAAAATATGACTATGATTATTTAGTAATGGGAACAGGATGTAAACCAACATTCTTTGGAATTCCAGGTTCAGAAAATGCTCACCAATTATGGTCATATACAGATGCTGTCAACTTACGTGAACACATTTTAAATATGTTCCGTCAAGCAGCGCTAACATGCGATAAAGAAAAACGTAAAGAATTATTAACATTCGTAACCGTTGGAGCTGGTTTCACAGGAGTTGAAATGGCTGGGGAACTTGGAGAATGGAAAGATGAATTATGCCGTTCATTCCATATCGATAAAGAAGAAGTGTCTTTATATATCGTAGACTTTGCTCCAAAAGTGTTACCAATGTATCCAGATAAATTAGTTAAAAAAGCGGAGCGTCGTTTAGAAAAATTAGGAAATCAATTAGTGATGAACTCTGCTGTAAGTGAAATTAAAGCGGACAGTGTTGTCTTAAACAAAGGTGAAATGGTTATCAATACACGTACTGTTATTTGGGCAGCAGGAATTGAAGGATCAGATATTGTTGATTCTGCTCAAGTAGAAAAAGCAGGACGCGGACGTATTGTGACAAATGCTCAATTACAGGCTAAAGATCATAAAGATGTTTATGTTGTTGGAGATAACATTTTCTACATTCCTGAGGGAGAAGAACGTCCTGTGCCACAGATGGTTGAAAATGCAGAGCATTCAGCGCCAGTTGTTGCACATAACATCTATGTAGATATTAAAGGTGGAGAGCACAAATCATACAAGCCAACATTCCATGGTTCAATGGTATGTATCGGTTCTCGTTATGGGGTAGCTCAAGTTGGAATGCCAGGATTCTGGATGAATTTATCTGGATTCTTCGCGATGTTCTCAAAACACTTCATTAACTTAGTGTACTTTGTTCAAGTTTTAGGATTTAATAAAATTTGGTCTTATTTAATGCATGAATTCTTCCATACAAAAAATAACCGTTCAATGGTAGGTGGATTATTATCAAATTCAGCTCCAGTATTCTGGAAATTCCCATTACGTATTTTTGTCGGATTCATGTGGTTACAACAAGGTTTAACAAAATTACCTAAAGTTATTCATGACTTTAATAATGTTTTCTTATTACCTTCACCTCCAAAAGCAGATACATTATCTGCTGCATCAGGAGCAGTGTCAGAGGCTGTAACAGCAGCATCAGGAGTTGTAACGGAAGTTGTCACTCAAGCATCAGGAGCTGTAGCAGATGCTGTCACTCAAGCATCAGGTGTTGTGACTGAAACTGTAAATCAAGTAGCTGCAAATGGTGATATCTTTACAACAATTTCAAATTTAATTCATGATTTCATGAACTGGATTGCAGTATTACCAGTTCCAGGATTTGTTTCAGATATGGTTAATTGGTCAATGGATGCCTTCTTCTATACTCCAGATGGAACACAATTCACTACTCTTGCAAGCTTAGTTCAAGGTGGAATGATTTTCGGAGAAATCATCTTTGGTATTATGTTAATTATTGGTTTATTCACACCGGTCGCTGCTATTGGTACTATTGCAATGGGATGTATGATTTGGGCTTCAGGAATGGCACCAACTGAGATGTTATGGTATTTAGTAGGTGGATTTGCGTTAATCGGAAATTCAGGTATGGTACTTGGATTAGACTATTATGTGTGGCCTTGGTTACGCGAAATGATGAAACGTATTCCATTACTTAAAAAATGGTATTTATACGTTGACTAAATAATATGATTTGAAAGAGAAACATAGAGAATACTATAGTAGTATTCGCTATGTTTTTCTTCTCATTTAGTGTTATTGTAGTATCTAACAAATTCAACAAGAAGCAATACATACAATCGTTAGTCAAAAAATGTAGGTGATAACACATGAAATCATTCTGGAAGGATCAGCCAGACATTGTCGCACATTTAGAACAAGTCAATCATATTATTAATCAACAGTTAACCGTTAAACAATCAAAAATGAATGAGATTTTAAAAGATTTAGCTCAGTCTGGAGGTAAAAAAATTCGTCCAGGATTATGTATTATCGGTGGTGAATTTGGAGATAAGGACATTAAGCATCTTTATCACTTATCTGCTGTTTTAGAAATGTTGCATATGGCAACACTTGTTCATGATGATATTATAGATGATTCGGTACAACGTCGTGGTCAGTTAACGACACAACAAAAATACGGTAAAGATTATGCTGTTTACACAGGTGATTATATTTTTACTAAATGTTTTGAAATCTTAGCAGAGCATTATGAATTGCATCATATGAAAGAATTATCTAAAACAGTTTCTCGTGTTTGTATGGGAGAAATTGATCAATTTGATGGCCGATTTAAATCTCATACTTCGGTTAAAAAGTATTTAAAAGTCATTGGTGCTAAAACATCTGCTTTATTAGCTGTTAGTTTATCCGTTGGGGCTTATGAAAGTGGATGTGACGAAAAATTCTGTAAGAAGCTTGGAAAAATTGGGCTTCATATTGGAAACGCATTCCAGATTATTGATGATATTTTGGACTATGTTGGTGACGCGTCTCGCGTTGGAAAAACATTAGGAAATGATATTCGTCAAGGGTATTATACGCTTCCGTTACTATATGCTTTAAAACATAATGATGATAGGCTAAATGAGTTATTAGCGTCAGAAACTTATACAGATGAAGTAGTTTCACGTATTATTGAACGCGTTAATGAATTGGGTGGTGTTAAACAAGCTCAAGAGTTAGCACATAAATATACAGTGAAATCTTTAAAAGAAATTAAAAGTTTGCCAGCAGGTCAAGCCCGTGATCATCTAGAATGGGTTACCAATCAATTATTAGCTCGTCAACACTAATAATGAAATTTCAATGGACAAATCATTTTCTGATTTGTCTTTTTTTTGTAAAATTATTATTTTATAAGTCATATTTAATTGAATAATTCCCATTTTAATATAATCTATTCTTATTAAGTAAAAAAATAGAAAAATAATGAATTTGTAATCTACATAATCATTACTTGTTAGGTTACAATATAACAAGTAGTACTTGTATAATTTTTCTAAAATTAGAAAGAGAGAGTATAGTTGGTGTACTACAAAGAGTTTAAATCATAGAAAGGAGTTTATTCTATAATGAAAACATTACAACGCGTTGGTAAAGCCTTTATGGTACCGGTTGCGCTTTTACCAGCGGCAGGTCTACTACTAGGAATAGGGGCCTCAATGCAGCAATCATTATTAGATTATTTACCGTTTTTAGGTACAGAATTTTGGCAGATGGTCGCAATGGTAATGAAAAGTTCGGGACAGATTGTTTTTGATAACTTGCCGTTATTATTTGCAATTGGAGTTGCCTCTGGATTAACAGGAGACAAAGGAGTGGCTGCTTTAGCGGCGACGGTTGGATTCTTAATTATGAATGTGGTGATTGGGGTATTTATGCCGGTTACATTACCTGATCAGTTATATGCAAATGTATTAGGAATCGAAACGTTACAGACCTCTGTTTTTGGTGGAGTGCTTATTGGGTTATTAACGGCATATTTATATAATAAATTTTATACCGTTAAGTTTCCTGATTTCTTATCTTTCTTTGCTGGGGCACGATTTGTTCCCATTATTACATCAGTAGTAGCGATTATTGTAGGGGTGATTTTGGCTTTTATTTGGCCTCCAATTGGAAACCTAATTGCAAGCTTTGGTAAAATTGTGGCAGCAGAAGGAACGAATCCTCTTTATATTTGGATTTATGGAATTGCAGAACGTGCCTTGATTCCGTTTGGACTACATCATGTTTTTTATTTCCCATTATGGTACACAGAAGCAGGAGGTATTTATACTTCAATTGATGGTGTGATGAAAATGGGGGACCAACAAATTTGGTTCCAGCAATTAGCTGATTATTCGACATATGGCTATCAAGCGATGATTGAAAATGTTCAGGCACAAGGTGCAACACTTGCAGGACGATTCATGACTGGAAAATATCCATTTATGATTTTTGGATTACCAGCGGCTGCTTATGCGATGTATCAAGAAGCAGCACCAGCCCGTAAAAAAGCGATTGGTGGATTATTGTTATCAGCTGGGTTGACGGCTGCTTTAACAGGAATTACAGAGCCGATTGAATTCACCTTTTTATTTGTAGCACCTGTTTTATTTGCAATTCATGCGGTACTAGCAGGATTATCATTCATGCTGATGTACTTATTTAATGTTCATGTCGGAATGACATTTTCAGGTGGATTAATTGACTTATTAATTTACGGAATTTTACCTGGTAATGATTTTACGAACTGGGTTCGTATTATCATTGTCGGAATTTTCTACGCTCCAATTTATTATTTCTTATTCCGTTTTGCGATTCGTCGTTTCAATTTACCAACACCAGGACGTGGTGAAGCTGAAGATAAGCTGATGAGTAAAGCTGATTACCAAGCGGCTAAAGGAACGAATTCAAGTGAAAAAGCAGCGGCTATTTTAGAAGCATTAGGTGGGGCTAGTAATATTGAAACATTAGATGCCTGTATGTCACGTTTACGTGTTTCAGTTCATGATATAGACGAAGTGGATGAGACTAAAATCAAAGCTTTAGGTGCCACTGGAATGTTTGTTTCAGGAAATAATTTACAGGCTATTTTCGGAACAACTTCTGATCAATTGAAAACGCAAATTGAAGTAATTATGGCAAAAGAAAAGTAAAAATAAGACAAAAAGACCTTTAAAAAAACATTTTTTAACTAATGTTAGCGTTATTTTTATAAAAAATATCGAAATATATCTATATTTGTTGAAAAAAACAATATAATATATATGAAAGATATTAGGAGGTGCAACATGGGAATTTTCGATTTATTCAAGAAGAAGAAAGAAGAACCTAAAAAAGGAGTTTTTGCTCCAATCACAGGAACATTATTATCAATCACTGAAGTTCCAGACCCAGTATTTAGCCAAAAAATGATGGGAGACGGATTTGCAATTGAACCAACTGAAGGAAAAGTATATTCTCCAGTTGCCGGGAAAGTGTTAAACGTATTCCCAACAAAACATGCAGTTGCATTACAATCTGACGAAGGACATGAAATTTTAATTCACTTCGGTATGGATACTGTAACATTAAAAGGTGAAGGATTTACTGCTCACGTAGGTGAAGGAGATATCGTTACACCTGAGACTTTATTATTATCAGTAGATTTAGACGCTGTTCGTCCTAAAGTACCATCTTTAGTAACACCAGTTGTTTTCACTAACTTAAATGAAAAAGTTATTGAATTAAAAGTAACAGGTCCAGTTACACACGGTAAAGCTGATATTTTAGAGATTAAATAATTTCGTAAACATATATCTTGATTTTTAGATAGTGACAAGATAAAATAAACTTGAAATCACTATCACAAAGAGGAGCGATTATTGATGGAAAAGATTTTCACAATTACAGATGAAACTGGATTACATGCTCGTCCAGCGACAGTATTAGTAAACACAGCTAGCAAATTTGGATCAGAAATTTCATTAACTTACCGTGATAAAAAAGTTAACTTAAAATCAATCATGGGTGTTATGTCTTTAGGAATCCAACAAGGTGCACAAATCACTATTTCTGCTGAAGGTGACGATGCAGAAGCAGCTATCGCAGCATTAACAGAAACTATCACAACTCAAGGATTAGGTGAATAATACCTTTTCAAATAACAAACAATAGTACTGGCTCGCCAGTACTTTTTGTTTTTTGAAAAACATATTTTTAAGCGTTATTAAATTATTTTACCTTCATTTTAATAAAAATATAAAATATGTCAAAAAAACATTAATTTGCGACAAAATCACTATATGTAACGGGTTTCAGACGACCTAAAAAAATAAAACGGTGTTGTGTAACGGGTTTTATCTGTTATAATAGTTAGGTACAAAAGCATTTCATAATTGAAAGGGGTAGCATTGTGAACATTAAAGGTATTGCAGCATCAAACGGGATTGCTATTGCAAAAGCATTTAAATTAATTGAACCAGAATTAACAGTTGTTAAATCAACAGTTACAGATATTGAAGCCGAAGTAGAACTTTATAAATCGGCGTTAGTTAAGACAACAGAAGATTTACAAAAGATTAAAGTAAAAGCTGCTCAAAATTTAAGTGAAGAAGAAGCGGCTGTATTCGATGCTCATATTAATATGGCAAATGATCCTGAGTTACTTTCTCAAACAACAGATAAAATTAAATCTGAAAGCGTTAATGCACCTTATGCATTCGATGAAGTATCAAACATGTTTATTATGATGTTTGAAAGCATGGATAATGAATATTTCCGTGAACGTGCAGCAGATATTAAAGATATTAAAAAACGTATTTTAGCACACTTATTAGGTGTTAAAGTAAATGATCCAAGTACAATTGATGAGCAAGTGGTTATTATTGCTGAAGACTTAACACCTTCTGATACAGCTCAACTTGATCGTAACTTCGTTAAAGGGTTTGCGACAAACATCGGGGGACGTACATCTCACTCAGCGATTATGGCTCGTTCATTAGAAATTCCAGCTGTAGTTGGAACAAAAACAATCTTAGAAGACGTTAAAGATGGAGATATGATTATCTTAGACGGATTAGAAGGAAATGTTATCATTAACCCAACAGCTGAGCAAATCGCACACTACGAAGAAGTAGCTAAAGCTTATGATGCTCAAAAAGCTGAATGGGCAAAATTAAAAAATGAAGCAACAGTTTCAAAAGACGGACAACATGTAGAGCTTGCTGCTAATATCGGAACTCCAAAAGATGTTGAAGGAGTACTTGCTAATGGTGGAGAAGCCGTTGGATTATACCGTACTGAATTCTTATATATGGGACGCGATAACTTCCCAACTGAAGATGAGCAATTCGAAGCTTATAAAGCAGTATTAGAAGCAATGGGAGAAAAACCAGTTGTTGTTCGTACATTAGATATCGGTGGAGATAAAGAATTACCATATCTACATTTACCAAAAGAAATGAACCCATTCTTAGGTTACCGCGCTGTTCGTTTATGTTTAGATGATACAGATTTATTCCGTACGCAATTACGTGCTTTATTACGTGCTTCTTCATACGGAAAATTACGTATCATGTTCCCAATGATTGCAACTTTAAATGAATTCCGCGCTGCTAAAGCTTTATTATTAGAAGAAAAAGCTAACTTAATTGCAGAAGGTGTGACAGTTTCTGAAGAAATCGAAGTCGGAATGATGGTTGAAATTCCATCTGCTGCGGTATTAGCTGATCAATTCGCTAAAGAAGTTGACTTCTTCTCTATCGGAACAAATGACTTAATCCAATATACTATGGCTGCTGACCGTATGAACGAAAAAGTTTCATACTTATACCAACCATATAACCCAAGTATTTTACGCTTAGTAAAAATGGTTATTGATGCTGCTCACAAAGAAGGTAAATGGACTGGAATGTGTGGAGAAATGGCAGGAGATCAAACAGCTATCCCATTATTATTAGGATTAGGATTAGATGAATTCTCAATGTCAGCGACTTCAATCTTACCTGCTCGTTCATTAATTAGCAAATTATCAAAAGCTGAAATGGCTGAATTAGCTCAAAAAGCTTTAAATATGTCAACAGTTGAAGAAGTTATTGAATTAGTTGAAAACATTCAAAAATAATCCAAATTAAAATGTGAAGAATTTATTCTTCACATTTTTTTTGTTTTCTAAGAGCAGAAATTTAAATTGAAGAATAATTAAGACAAAAAACGACATCCTAATAAAGAACTTCGAAAGGAAAAGAGTTGAGATAAAAATGATATCAGTGTTAAAAACTAAATTTTTTGGATCCATCAGTTTAAAAAGTGGATTATTTTTTATGTTCCTGATGATAACTTTTTGTAGTCTATTTATGGGGTCATTTGATACATTTGCGGCAACCGTTGAAGATAGAGTGGACGATTTTATTTATAATAAGGAAAAACCAGAAAAAGTCGTTTATTTAACATTTGATGATGGACCTTCTAGATATAGTTTAGAGATTTTAGATGTGCTAGATCAATATGATGTACCCGCCATTTTCTTTGTGATTGGTGAAAATATTGAACTGTTTTCGAATGCCAAAGAGATATTAACAGAAATGGTGGAGCGTGGACATTATATTGGGCTTCATAGCATGACACATAATATGGATAGTTTATATCATGGTCCAAATGCTCCTCAAAACTTTGTTAAGGAAATGTTGGCTGATCAAAAAATGGTTTATGATTTAACGGAAGGATTTACAAGTCAATTATGTCGTCCACCATATGGTGGAAGAAATCATTTAACAAGAGAACATTATGTTGCTTTAGAAGAAGCAGGAATCACATGTATCGATTGGAATGTTGATTCTTTAGATTGGTCAAAATCAAGTGCCGATCAAATATTTAGACAAGTTGTTGCAGAACAAAAACGCAATCAGGATGCAAAAGAAGTCGTCTTGTTATTTCATGAAAAAAAATTCACGTTAGAAGTATTACCTCAAGTGATTGAATATTATCGCAGTTTAGGTTATGAATTTATGTCCTATTGTGAAGGTGAAGATTTTAATTGTACCTTATCGAATGAAAAATAAAGAAAGAAGTCATCCATAAATTACCTTGCATAATTTGTCACATTATGCAAGGTTTTAGAATGCTTTTTTAAAGTTAATATTGTATAATTAAAACAAATAGCATAGATGGAGGAAAGAGTAGTGGCAAAACAGCAGTATTATTCAAATTATGGTAGTCGAGGACGACGTCGACGTGTTAAACCACGTTTTTATGTTTTTGTAACGTTAATTGCAATTTTAGTGATGACAGGATGTTTCTTTGCTAATGTTGCAGGACAAGTAAAAGGATTAAGTATGGCAACAGTAGAGCCGACCTATTTAGATTTCGAGGAAATCAAAACGGTTAAAAGTTGGCATAATAAAGAAGTTAAATTTGCTTATTTAACATTTGATGATGGACCTTCACGCAATACAAGTGCCATTTTAGACATTTTAGATAGCTATGGAATTAAGGGGACATTTTTTGTTTTAGGGACAGCTATCGATAATTACTCTGACTCGGAGGCCATGTTAAAACGAATGGCTAATGACGGTCATTACATTGGGATGCATTCAATGACTCATGATTATGCTTATTTATATGGAGATGCTAATGCCGCTTCTAATTTCGCTGGTGAGATGAAGGAAGAACAAGCCTTAATCAAAGAGATTACAGGTGGGTTTGAAAGTAAATTATGTCGTGCTCCTTATGGAACGGGCGGAACATTTACGGATGAACATGTTGTTGCTTTAAATGAAATTAGCGTAAAATGTTGGGATTGGGACGTTGATTCATATGATTGGGAATCGGGAGCAACAGTTGATAGTATTATGAAAAATGTTGAAAGTAATATGAAGTTGTGGAACTATCCATCTAATACGGTTATTTTATTCCATGAAAAAGATATTACCGTACAAGTTTTACCTGTTGTTATTCAGTATTATTTAGATTTAGGATATGAGTTCTTACCTTATAATCCTGATAATCATATTGTTAAAAATTTATTTGGAAGTAGCGATTTATAGGAAAGGGGAATTCTAAATGCGTCGACCATTTTTACCAGTTTTAATTGTAATCCTTATTTCGGCTGTAGGAATTTTCTTTGCCTTAACTTATAAGATTCCTGAAGTACAAGTATTTCAAATGTATCAACATTTAGATCAAGAAATTGTCACTTGTGAAAAACAAAATACAAATACATTAGAGGATAATTTAAATGCTTTACAAGCATCGGTGAGCAGTTTGATTAGTGCAGGTCAGACTTACGATGGAAGTGCAGACTTAACTGAGTTATTTGAGTCATTTAACACACAATATAACATGTTAAAACAATATAATGAATCGGTGGCAACATGTATTTCATCAGCCATTGAAAAAACTAATTTTGAACAAATTGAAAAAGTGATTAAAAAATTACCAACAGATTTACAGACATTAGGTCATGATATGACATCCCTTCAAAAAGAACGTACAACAAAGTTAACGGCTTTAGAAGCACAACTTTCTTCATTAGTTAACACCTTATCAAACTTTGAAGAAATGTTCTATAACACGAAAACAAGTGAAGCTGTTCAATATTTTCAAAGTGTAAATGTGGCCTTCAGTGAAGTTCAAACGTTACATACAGACTATATGACAACAGTTGAGGCTTATTATACGGCGAAAACAGCTTATTATGAAAGTATCGCAAATAAAGGGACGTTAGATTATATTTTCAAAAAATAGATAAATTGGCTAGGAAGTTTTCCTAGTCTTTTTTGTTGCCTGTGTTATAATCAATTTATTAAGATGACTAAGAAATTGAAAGAGGGATTTAAATGAACATTGGATTTATCGGAATTGGTGTCATGGGGCAAGCCATGGCGACTCATTTATTAAACGCTGGCCATAAGATGTATGTTTATAATCGTACAAAAAGTAAAGCAGATCAAATTGTTGAAGCTGGTGCTATTTGGTGCGAAGATGTTCAAATGGTTGCGCATCATGCTGATTTAATTTTTACGATTATTGGTGTTCCTGCAGATGTTGAGGCTGTTTATTTAGGTGAAGGTGGGTTAATTGATACGGCAAAAGAAGGAACAATCTTAGTTGATATGACAACCTCAACACCAGAACTTGCAAAGCGAATTTATGAAGCGGGAATGCAAAAAGGGATTCAATGTTTAGATGCTCCCGTTACCGGTGGAGATGTTGGAGCTAAAAATGGAACGTTAACAATTATGGTTGGAGGAGAAGAGTCTGTTTATCAAAGTATTCGTCCAATCTTAGATTTGATGGGAAAAGTAATTGTTTATATGGGAGAAGCAGGCAGTGGACAGCATACAAAAATGGCCAATCAAATTGCGATTGCTGGAGCTGCGATTGGAATGGTTGAAGCTTTAGCTTATTCTAAAGGGGCTAATTTAGATTTAGAGACAGTTTTAAGTGCCATTACAAGTGGGTCAGCTGCAAGTTGGCAATTAAGCAATATGGCCCCTCGTATTATTCGTGACGATTTTAATCCTGGATTCTTTATTAAACATTTTATTAAAGATATGAAAATTGCAACGTCAGAAGCATCTGAAATGTCAGTTGATTTACCAGGACTTAATCTTGTCTTAAGTTTATATGAAGAATGTGCGAATCGTGAGTTTGAAAATTTAGGAACGCAGGCACTCTATAAATTGTATGAAAAATAAAAGAAAGACCTTAAACATTAATTAAAGTGTTTAAGGTTTTTCTTTTATAAAATATAGTATTTATTTGATTCAATCATCGGTTCTTGGCTAGGGGTTGTGGTCACCGAATAAGGTCCATAATAGCTGTTTTGAACCATTTGTTGTTGATATCCCATTGGATAGCTTGGTTGTTGGTAATAAACAGGTTGAGGATAGTAAACAGGTTGAGGGTAATACATGGGTTGTTGGTACACTGGATAATTGTATCCTCCACAACATGGACGTCCACCACCAAGGACTAATCCACCTAATCCCCCGAGAGCAAGTCCCCCAATGAATGGCCAAAATCCCCATCGTTCATCATTTTCAATACCTGGCATAGTCGCTAGATAGGGGACTTGATTTGTCAATGGAACTTGGCCATGATAAGACGATCTCATATTTTGATTCAACTTTAACTCCTCCTTCAGTATGCAGTTCTCATTTTAGTGTATGCAGACTGTTGAGTTTAGGTTCTCGCTAATAAAAAAAT
>NZ_AEXQ01000120.1:0-11294 GCF_000191865.1 Turicibacter sp. HGF1 | reverse complement strand
TTTCTTCATCCTCCTAGCTCCCATTAGAGTTTCAAAAGGGAGATTTTTATCTCCCTTTAGTTATAACTTATTTTTTCACTAATTCATATAAATTAATGAATTCTTCTGCCATATCTAAAACTGTCATTCCGTTCATTAAATGGTCTTGTGAGTGAATTAATAAAACTGAAATTTCATTTTTTGAACCATTTGCTTCAGCTTGAATTAAATTTGTTTGGAAACGATGAGCTTTATTCACTTCAGCACGAGCTTCCGCTAATAATTCTTTTGCTTCTTCAAATTTTGCTTCTTTAGCTAATGAAATAGATTCCATGGCCATGCTACGTGCATTCCCTGCATACATAATAATTTGAAAACAAACTTCTAAAATTTCTTCTGCATTCATATCTCTTTCTCCTATCTAATCTAATTTATATTGTGTAATAAAATTGCAATAGCTTCCCATTAATCCAGCATCATTTAAAAACTTACATCGATCAATTTTCACATAGTCTGTTAAATCTGATGAGAAACTTGGTGTGTAGGAGCTAACCCTTTTCGTAATTTCTTTAATCAATCCATCTTGTTGAGAAATTGCACCACCAATTAAAACTTTATCTGGATTTAGAATATAACAAATATTATAAATCGCCATTGCTAAACTATCATAAAACTTATCAATGTTATGTTGGCATATTTCATTTCCAAGCGCTGCGCGTTTGAAAAGTTCAACTCCATCAATTTCTTCACCTAACTCATTTACTGTTTTCTCAATTAACGCTCGAGTTGATGCATAGTTACTTAAGATATCATTTTCTGGCATTGAAGATTTGATTCCATGAATAAACATGAAACCAAACTCTCCCGCCATAAAACGATTTCCATTATAAATTTTATTATTAATAATAATTCCGCCGCCAACACCTGTTCCAATTGTTAAACAAACAATATTATCGTATCCTTTTCCATTACCGAGTGTATGTTCCGCAATTGTTGCACAATTTGCATCATTTTCAACTGTTACGAAAAGATTATACTTTTCTTCAAAATATTTCTTTATGTTTAGACCATTGAATCCATCAATAATATTGCCTGACTCGATCACACCTAACTTTGTATTTACAAATCCAGGACTACTAATCGTAACACCTATAATGTCATAACGCATTTTATAATCCTCAATGACACGGCACATTTCCTTCAAAACATCTTGTCCATTATGAATATTTGTTTTAAAGTAACTCTTCTCTAGAATTTGTTTGTCGATACTTAAAACGGCGTATTTAACATTGGTTCCTCCGATATCAAAACAAACAATTGATTTCAAGATTTAGAATCCTCCTTGCTCTGATAATTCTTTAAACCAACGACCACTTTTCTTAATTGTACGTTTTTGTGTTGCTAAATCTAATGCAATTAATCCATAGCGATTTTTGTAAGAATTCGTCCAAGACCAGCAATCAATGAATGTCCATAAATGGTATCCACGGCAGTTAGCCCCTTCTTCAATGCCTTTATGTAACCATGCTAAATGATCTTTAATGAATTCGATACGATAATCATCTTCAATAATACCTTCAGCATTAATATATTGTTCTTCTCCTTCGACACCCATTCCATTTTCTGAAATATAGAATTCAATATTTCCATAATTATCTCTTAAATTGATACAGATATCATAGATTCCTTTTTCGTAAATTTCCCATCCACGGTATGGATTCATTTTACGACCTGGCATTTCATAGTTATCAAAGAACCAGTCTGGCATGAATACATCTTTATTAACTTCTGTTTCTTTTGCTTTAATACGACGTGGTTGATAATAGTTAACACCTAAGAAATCAATGGTATTATTTTTAATGATTTCTAAATCATTTGCTTCGTAAGTTGGTAATACATCATTTTCTTTTAATAACTCAACTAAGTCACTTGGGAATTCACCTTTTACTGAAGGATCTAAGAAGCTACGATTAAAGAATAAATCAGCAATATGAGCTGCTTTTACATCTTCAGCATTTTCAGTTGAACGTGGATAAGATGGCGTTAAGTTTAAGACGATTCCGATTTTTCCATCTTGTCCTAAAGCTTTATACGCTTCAATAGCTTTCGCACTTGCTAACATTGTATTAAATCCAACTTGTGCAGCACGTTTTCCATCGATTACATTTGGATAGTGGAAATCATATAAATATCCACCTTCTACTGGTACGATTGGTTCATTGAATGTTGTCCAATGTTTAACACGGTCTCCAAATAACTCAAAACATTTTTTCGCAAATGCTGCATAAGCATCAACTACTTCACGGCTTTCCCATCCACCAATTTCTTGCATGCACATTGGCATATCAAAATGGAATAAGTTCATAATTGGCATGATTCCTTCTTCTAATAAGGCATCAATCACATTATTATAGAATTCTACTGCTTTTGGATTAACTTCACCTACACCATTTGGAATTAAACGTGCCCATTGAATAGATGTTCTAAATGAATTGTGTCCTGTTTCTTTTAATAATTTGATATCTTCTTTATAGTTTGAATAGAATGTTGATGTATGTTCTGGTCCTACACCATTATGGAAACGTTCTGGTTGAATTTCAAACCAATGATCCCAAATTGTTTTACTCTTTCCATCAACATCTGCACTACCTTCACTTTGTGGTCCTGATGTCGCAGTTCCCCACCAAAATCCTTTTGGAAATTCATATTTTAAAGTCATAATAATACTCCTCTTCCTTATCAATTTTAATCTAATTAAATCAATTAAATCCTTAATCTTAGACTAAGGACTTAATTGATTTTTATTTTTTATTCTTCTGTTTCAAAGCTTTTTTCTTCTATAACATTACGTTTATCTAATGCTTTTAAGAATGGGAACCATACGACACCCACGATAAGCATTTGAACGATTTGTAATAATCCACCACGTAAAGAGTTTGTTGCTAGCATTCCACTGATAAATACTGGTGTTGTCCAAGGAACAGCTACACCTGTTGTCGATGGAACTAATCCACTAGACATTGCAAAGTAAGCAACTGATGTTGCAATAATTGGCGCTAAAATCCAAGGAATTGCAATAATCGGATTTAATACAATAGGTAATCCAAAGATAGTTGGTTCATTAACATTGAAGATTCCTGCTGGTAATGCTAATTTACCTACTTCACGTAACTGGCGGCTCTTCATGAATGCTAAAATCATAATTAATACGATTAATGTCATTCCTGTTCCACCTAAACCAACTGTGAATGTTTCCATGAATTGTTTTGTAACAACATTCGGTACCTCTAATCCCGCTTGGAATGCATTAAAGTTTTCAAGTGATAATGTATTCCAAATTGGGTCGATCACTGAGTTAACAATAATTTGTCCATGTAATCCAAAGAACCATAAAACTTGAATGGCAAATACTGCGATTAAAGTCGCTGCCAATCCTTTACCTAAACTTGTTAAAGGTGTTTGAATAATTTCATAAATGAAATCATGCACATTTCCCCATGGTGTAAATGTAAATCCAATACGAATTAATAAGAAAACAGATAACGTCACAACAGCAGGGATTAAAGCAGCAAATGATTTTGAAACGGCTGTCGGTACTGATGGTGGCATTTTAATGATCCAGTTTTTCTTAACGACTTTAGCATATAACCAAGCAGCGAAGAATGAACCGAACATTCCAACGAACATTCCCTTCGCACCAAGACGATCAATATTGAATACACCATTTAACATTTCACCTGTATCTCCAATTGGAGCATCAAATGGTGTTAATAAGAAGAAGGCTGTTAAAGAAATTGCAGCACCGAAAATAGGATCTACGTCTTCTTCTTTACTAAAGTAATAACCAATACCTAAACAAATGAAGATTGTTGCAATTGACATTGTCGCTGTTGATGCTGGAATTAACGCATTTTGTACAGCGGCTAATCCTGTATCTCCCAATAATTTATTTAAATACGGGAAGTTAGCAATGATTAACATAATTGAACCAAAAATAGTCATAGGAAATGCTAACATGAATGCATCACGTAAAATTTTTAATGCCTTATTGTTATTTAATTTTTCACCTATAACCATAATGGGTTGTTCAATTTTTTCAAAAAGATTCATAGTCTTTCCCCCTATAAGTTATTTCAGATGGTGTTTATTATTTATTATTAATTAAATCCATTGCTTGTTTTAAAACTGCTTTTCCATCGCAACGTCCATAACTTACTGGAGCAATAACTTCAACCGGGATATTTAATTCTTGCCCTTTTGGCGCATATTTAGATTTTAAGAAACGCATTTGAGGACCAAATAATAAAACATCTGCTTTTTGCATTTCAGCATCTACTTCACTTTGTCCAACTGCCCAGATTTCAGCTTCAATTCCTTGTGCTTGCGCAGCTTCTTTCATCTTGTTTACTAAAAGACTAGTTGACATTCCTGATGAACATGCTAATAAAATTTTCATATTTATCTTCCTCTCCTTGATAGGTGGCTATGATTAATATTTGTACCTACCTATTTGTTTTATGTCTATATTATAGCACTTTCATTTTGTTTTGCAAGTGTTTTCTTTTTGTTTTTTTATAAAAATAAAGCTGTTTCATCTTTAGTTTACCCAAATAGGCTTATAACTATATTTATATTTTGTTGTGAACTACTTCTAAAAAATAAAAAAAAACGCTAGTTTAACTAGCGTTTTTCACCTAAAAAAGCTGCACCGATAATTCCCGCATCATTTCCAAGCGTTGCAACTACGATATCTGCAAATTTTTCATTTTTATATAAAATATGTTTTCTAATTTCAGTGTCTAAGCCATCCAAAATAATATCGCTTGATTTAGAAACTCCTCCACCAATTGCAATAATGTGAGGATCAAGGGTATTGATTATACCCGCAATCCCAATAGCTAAATATGACTTAAATCGTTGAATAATTTGTTTAGCTATTTTATCTTCCTCTCGATAAGCATCAAATACCATTTTTGCTGTAATAGTCTCTAGTTTCCCCTCACATTTAGCATAAATTGAGGTATTCTTATTTTCCGCTAATAAATGTTGGGCATATTTAATAATAGCTGTCGCTGAACAGAAAGTTTCAAAGCACCCGTTATTTCCACAATTACAATTAAAATAATTTTCTCCAATCACAACATGCCCAATTTCTGAGGCCATTCCATGAGCTCCTGTAAATGGAATTCCATTAATAATAATTCCTCCACCAACACCAGTTCCAAGTGTTAGCATAACAGCGATAGGATGTCCTTTCATACTTCCAAAATGACTTTCTGCAATAGCTGCTACTGTTGCATCATTTTCAACATAAGTATTAACAGTTGGGAACATTTCTTTTAGCTTATCCACAATATTAACCTGGTGCCATCCAAGGTTAACACATGTTACTTCACCCTTTTGATTGATAAAACTAGGAATTCCAACACCAATCGATCCTATTTCTTGCATCGTTAAATGAGATTCATCTAATAAACTCATGACAAGATTAAAAATATCTTGCATAACCTTATCAAAACCAGCCTCAGAATCTGTCACACAATCTCTTTTCACTATAATTTCGCCAAATTCATTGACGATTCCTGCTTTAATTCCTGTTCCTCCGATATCAATTCCAACAAACTTCATTCTCAAACACACCCCTATTAGAAATTAGCTAATTTTAATAATTTTGTATTTTTATAATTATGAATGACCTTAGATACCTCAAATACAGTTCCATTCGTTAAAAATACTGTATTTTCAATTACTAAAGTCGGATCATTTTCTGATAATTGTAATAACTGTGCCGATTCACTATCCAACTTATCAGCATAAATAATCTTATCTGCAAATCCAATGCTCAATTTTAAATCATTGATAATAAAACTATAAATAGACCTATGAGCAATTTCTTCGCTCATATAAGGAATCACATTTTTATTTAAATAAGTATATTCAACCGCAAATGGCTCCTCGTTAACATATCTTAATCGTTCTAAGAAATAAATATCCGTTCCAACATCACACTTCATCTGTTTAGCTAAATCTTCATCTGCATTAATGACCATGAGATTTATTAATTTGCTTTCAATTTTTTTATCAGGAAAATCTCTCGTAAGTCCTTTTAAATTTTCTAAACTCACATAATCTTGTAATGAAGCCTCTCTAATAAAAATACCACTACCTTGCACTTGGTAAACATAACCTTTATTAACAAGCATCGCAATGGCCTTTCTAATTGTTGTTCGACTTACCTGATATTTTTCAATTAAATCTTCTTCACGAGGTAATTTTTTCACTTCATTATACTTCCCCGAAAGTAAATCCGCTTCAAGTTCTGATACTATTTGCTTATATTTTGTACTCATAAAATAACACCTTCTGCCTCAAATATCTTAAATACATTATAACAAATCAAATATAGGTTTACAAATTATAATCAGAAAACACTTTTAAATTAAATGATATAGATCCTATTTCATCTGTTATAAAACGAAAAGCTGGATAAACTTATCCAGCTTTCGTTTTATAATAAATCTAGTAAATTATTTTCTAAAATATATTCCTCTAAAATCCAGCCATTCTCATAAATTTCAGTCGCAGCATCAATTCCGACATAGCGTAAATGCCAGGGTTCATATTGATAACCCGTTAATAACGTTTTATCCTCTGGATATCTAATAATAAAACCAAATCGATGTGCATTCTCAGCTACCCATTTCCCTTCTTCTGTTTCACCAAACTCAACCGTTAACTCTTCATTAACAGAATCCGATGTAATATCAACTGCGAGTCCCGTTTGATGTTCACTATGACCGGCTCTTGCACTATAGGTATCAGCTGCTTCTCCACCATCTGTAAAAACATATCGATCATATAAGGCAACTTGAGTTACATATGAACGATATCCACTGCGGGCTGTTAAATTATAACCATATGATTTGGCGACAATAAACATTTGCTTCAGTGCATCCGCTGCAGATTTTCGTAAGTAATTAGACTCATTAGTGCTATCCCTATTATAAAGAGGAACTTCTAGTAACACTAAATCATCTGGTTCATACTCATCAGATAAGCGATAATTCTTATTGACTAAAACCGTTAAATTTTCTGGATTGTTAACCCAGACAATTTTTTCATAGAAATTTCCCATCACAAAGGCATGTAATTCTTCCTTTTTATGATTAAAGTAATTCACAACACTTAATCCTACTACAAAAAATAAGACAGTTGAAATTACCATGAGTCTAAGTTGTTTTTTCGAACAATATTGATAAGCCAATTTAATCACCTACCTCAATTCAAATTTTTTAATTGATTTATTATGGACCATTTATTTACCTTTATTTCAACTTTTTAAAAATTCGTGTCACAAAAATCACCTTTTGAGCGTTATAAGATTGTAAAGAAAATTTATTCATTTAATGCTACACTTAAATTTAACGTATGACGAAAGGGGAATGAATGGTGACTCATGAACAATTAAATGCTTCATTCTCAGATGGGGGAGAAATCGAGTTAAATGAAGCAATCACCCTATATGGCCAAAATCTCATGAGATATTGTCACAATATTTTGTGTGATTATCATGAAGCTGAAGATGTCGTACAAATGACATTTGTTAAAGCTTATCAAAAAAGGCATCAATTTAGGAGCGGTAGTTCATTATCTGCTTGGCTTTATCGTATTGCTTATCATCACTGCATGGATATTCTTAGAAAGCGAAAGCTTCTCTTCTTTCTCCCAAAGCAAGAAAATGATCATCACATGAGTGAAGAAGTTAAAGAGGCATTAGCAAAGTTATCCACAATGGAGCGCGCGTTAATTTTCAACCGCATTATCGAGGAGCGTGACTACAAAGAGCTTGAAGTTATTTACAATCTGCCCGCTGCCACGCTTCGTAAACGATATGAACGTGCAAGGAAAAAGTTATCTGAACAATTAATTGAAACTTTACCAAATGGGAGCGTGATGATGAATGAAATTTAATACCCAAGAACAACAACTAAGACAATTACTTGAGCAGATTGATACACCAAAGGTCGACAACTTACACGAAAAGGTTCACCAAAGACTGACTCAAAAATCACCTTTTTCTAAAGGACTAAAAATGACATTAGCCACTTGTCTTTGTCTATTTTTAGCACTTCCTGTTGCTGCCTCAACTCCAACTTTTCAAAAGCTCGTCTATCTTATCAGCTCTGAAATGATTGATGCCCTTCAACCGATTAATTTAGTGAGCGAAGATAATGACATCAGACTCGAAGTATTAGGCGCGTTAAATGATGAGGAACAAGTCGTTATCTACCTCACACTACAAGATTTAAACGGAGATATCTTAGATGAAACACTCGACATTTACAATTACACACTTGATGGAGTCAGTATTTTAAATATACAAACCATTGATTACAATAAGGAAACAAAAACAGCAACCCTTCGCTTACAAGGTAACGGTGGAAAACACCTAAACGGAAAAAGCATCCGTTTTGGAATTCAATCATTCTTAACCAATAAAAAATTCTATGATAACATGGATGTTCTTTTAGATTGGAATGAACTGTTATCCACAACTCCCGAAATTATCACGTTGGGTGAGCATGATTCCTCAGGTGGTAGTGGTCTGATTACAGTGAATGACACAGCTATTCAAGTGTTAAAACCTAATCAAATGGACATTAAAATTCCAGGTCTTGATTTCGTAACCATTACAAATGTTGGTTATGTCAATAATCGCCTTCATATCCAAACAAGATGGCTAGAAGATAACATCGATGATCATGGTTATTTCTATTTCACTGATTCATCTAATCGTAGAGTCAATAATAAAAGTTGGAGCATTAGCTATGGTGTTAATGAAAACAATGAAACTGAATATGGGCGTATCATGACAGAATATATATTCGAAATCTCTCCAGAAGAACTTTCCACTTTCAATCTCCACGGAGATTTTGTTTCAAATGATACTTATACTGAAGGAAATTGGAATGTGAAATTCAAACTAGACTCAACAACTGAGATGTTTACTCAAAAAACAGATATTAAACAAGGGAGCACCACAGTGGCTGAAGTAAAAATTTCTCCTCTTGGAATCACGTTAAATATCGTAGGAGAATTAATACCTGAAGATTGGCAAGTTTCTTTAATTTTAAAAGATGGCGCTAGAAAAACACTTTCTTCAAGAACTTCGATGACCATTCAAGATGAAACAACATTAAAGTTTTCTGATCCAACCTTATTAAAGCTTGAAAATATTGAAGCTATCCAAATCAATGACACGATAATCCCCCTACCAGAATAGGAGAACATCATGCTAACTATCTTTTATACCTTTATCGGATTATTCATCCCCTGTCTCCTACTTGGAACACTACTCTACTTACTTGTCGTTCTTTGCCTATGGTTCACTAAAAAACGACAATACTTTACCTTCAAAAGATGCCTTATCGAATTTACATTTTGTTGTTATTTGATTGCCCTCGCTAATCTAACTGGACTTTTTAACATTAGACTTTCTTATTTCTTCAGTTTTCATGCCACACCTAACCTAATCCCAATCCTCAATACACTACGTGAAGTTTTTGAGTACGGACCTTACGTTTTAAAACAAGTTTTCTTAAATGTTGCCCTATATGTTCCATTTGGAATATTAGTTTCACTATTACTAAGAAAACCTACATTACTTCAACTCCTACTATTAGCTGGATGCACATCCTTACTAATAGAAACTCTACAATATTTTGGAGGACGATTTGCTGATATCGATGATTTACTTTCTAATATAATAGGAGCCTTACTCGGATATCTTCTGATCAAACTCATCAAAAAAGCCATTGACTAATCAACGGCTTTTTCTTTTAAGCAATATATTGTTCAATATAATTAGGAATCTCTTCAGGATTTAAATCCAAGATAAATCCTAATTCTTCATTCAATAACTTTTCGGCTATTTCAAAAACTTCATCATCACTTTTATTTAATCGTGTTCCTTTAAAATCTTCTAAAGTTCGATATGAGTAAATTGTCTTGACAATCGTGATTAAGTCACTACAATTTCCTTGCTTCACCATACATCGGAATTTCTGGTTTCGTTCTCGATCATCTTTTATCCATAATAATTCTAAATCAGGAATTCCTTGAATTAATTGATTTACTTCATCCTTTGAATGAACCATTCTGATAGTCTCATTACCGTGCGCAACAGAAACTTTAATTGTCATTTCCGGTGAAGAAATAGGACTTAAAATATAAAAGGACTGTGCCGGATAATTTAGAAAACATTCTTCCTTAATTCCTTTTACCTTACATACCCCTGTTAATCCATATACAATATAGTCATCAATTCTGAACATTTTAATCACGTCACCTTTCTCACAACTTATCATTGCTTTAACATTCTTAAAACCGAACTTGACTGTATTTAGTTGGCTATTTCATTACTTTAAAAAAAATAGAATGTAAGAAAAGTTTTCTAAAGTAAATTGCACCTCTTATCTATTATATACCATTGGCTCTATAAAAAATGCCTATTTTCGTAATTACTAGGGAAAAAAAGTTATTATACGTCACATGATTTAATAAATTGTTCTCATAGAAAACTCTAAATAATACATTCTCCAATATAAGTGGGAACATCATCTGGATTTATATTTAAAACAAATCCAAACTCTTCATTTAGTAATTTTTCAGCTATTTTAAAAATTTCATCATCATTTTTATTTAATCTTTTTCCTTTATAGTTATCTAAATATTTATAGGAATAAATGGTTTTAATAACAATAATCCACTCATCACAATTTGCATTTCGTAACATCTGACGAAATAGATTGTTTCGTTCACGTTCATCAAAAATCCATAATAACTCTAAATCAGGTATTTTCTGAATTAACTCTTTAACTTCATCCGTAGAGTGAATAGGTCTAATATTTTTAATCGTATTTAAAACTGGAATCTTAATCGTCATTTGAGGTGAAAAAACAGGCTCTAATACATAAAATGATTGCTGAGGATAATCTAAGAATTTTTCTTCTTCAATTCCAATCACTTTACAAACTCCCGTTAGCCCATACATAATATAGTCATTCATTCTAAACATTTTTAATCACGTCTTCCTTTCTGACTGTATCTCGTAATGATGTCACTTCTATTTTATCAGTTTTTCAAAATTGGATGTAAGCAATAAATTTTCTACTCTTCCTCTTTTTCTACTTCATTAGACATCAAACACAATCCAAACAATACATTTTCGACTTTAATTGACAGAAACACTATCATCCTAAATCGAAAAATGTCTGCCGAGATAAATTTCTTAAACATATAAAAAATGAACCCTA
>NZ_AEXQ01000121.1:0-9420 GCF_000191865.1 Turicibacter sp. HGF1 | reverse complement strand
TTTTTAAGTGTCAAACATTTATCTAAAGTTATAGATAAAGATTATTTTTTTAAAGGAGGGATATGGTGAGGGATATTAACTCTTACATCACAACCATAAAAAATCAGATTGAGAAAAACCACGATGAGATTTTGTCATTAAGTCATGAAATTCATGATAACCCTGAAATTGGGAATCAAGAGGTAAAGGCTTGTAAATGGCTAACCGATTTATTAATCAAGCATGGATTTGAAGTGAAGGTTAATATTGCGACTCATCCGACGGGTTTTATTGCACGTAAAAAAGGGCAGAATAAAGGGCCTGTTATTGGATTATTAGCTGAATACGATGCTTTAAAGGGCTTAGGTCACGCGTGTGGACATAATATTATCGCGATGACGAGTGTAGCGGCAGGGATTGCACTTGCCCAAATCATCGATCAAACAGGTGGAGAAATTGTGGTGTTTGGAACGCCGGCTGAAGAGGGTGGACCTCATGGGAATGCAAAAGCCTCTTATGTTGCGGCCAATTTGTTTGAAGGTGTTGATGTTTGTATGATGATTCATCCTTTTCATACAACAGCTAAAACCCAGCCGACACTCGCGATTGTTCCGATTGAATTTGAGTTTTTTGGAAAAGCTTCTCATGCAGCCTCTGCACCTGAACAAGGGGTTAATGCCTTAGATGCTATGATTTTGTTTTATAACGGTGTTAACGCACTTCGTCAACAAAGTCCACGTGATGTTTTATATCATGGGATTATTACTCATGGCGGTGAAGCACCTAATATTATTCCAGATTATACAAAAGCAAGTTTTTATATTCGAGCTGCGCATCACGAAACTTGTTTAATTTATAAAGAAAAGATTTTACACATCGGAAAAGGTTGCGCTGAAGCAACAGGATGCGAGTTTAAGTATAACGATGATTTTAATCAAGTTCATGAGATGTTAATCTGTGATCGATTTGAACAGTTATTTATTGAAGAAGCAAAGAGATTAGGGTTAGAAGTTAAGTTAGAAGGTGCTAAAAGCATTGGTTCAACGGATGCCGGAAATGTGAGCCAAGTGGTTCCAACGATTCACCCAACACTTAAAATTTGTGATGAGTCCATTACGATTCATACCCAACACTTTAAAGAAGCTGCTATTTCAAAAGTAGGAGATCAAGCTATCTTAGATGGAGCATTGATTTTAGCTTCGATTGGGCTTCGATTATTAACAGAAGAATCGTTATTAAATGAGATAAAAAATGAATTTGAACAACTAAAATCGTTAAAGAGTCTAGTCAACTAAAGACTCTTTTTTAGTTTGTTTGTCATAATTGTAGGTTTTTTTTGAGTATACTATAGTAAAAAAGGGGGAATTATAGTGGACAAAGTGGCACATAGTTTAATTGAGTTAATTGGACATACTCCGTTGTTAGAATTATGTCAGTACAATCAGCAAGAAGGAGTTTTGGCTTCTATTGTTGCTAAACTTGAGTATTTCAATCCTGCAGGAAGTGTAAAGGACCGAGTTGCTTATTCGATGGTATTAGCAGCAGAGGAGGAAGGGAGATTAAGTAAAGACTCAGTTATTATTGAACCAACCAGTGGGAATACTGGGATTGGATTGGCTTTTGTTTGTGCAGCTAGAGGGTATCAACTAACTTTAGTCATGCCAGAAACAATGAGTCTTGAAAGACGTCATTTACTAAAGGCACTAGGTGCAAATTTAGTTTTAACAAAAGGCAGTGACGGAATGAAGGGCGCTATCGCTAAAGCAAATGAATTATGTGCTAGCACACCTAGAGGAATTATTTTACAACAGTTTGAAAATCCAGCTAATCCGCGCATTCATAAGCAAACGACCGCACTTGAGATTTGGGATGATTTAGAAGGGAATATTGATGTATTTGTAGCAGGTGTTGGGACGGGGGGAACGATTACCGGTATTGGTGAAGTTTTGAAAAAGAAGAATCCTGATATTAAAATTATTGCTGTTGAGCCGAAAAGTTCGCCTGTTTTGTCAGGAGGAAAACCAGGTCCTCATAAGATTCAAGGAATTGGGGCAGGATTCGTGCCTAAAATTTTAAATCAATCGATTATCGATGACATTGTGCAAGTTAGCGATGAAGATGCCATTACAACGTCGCGAAAGTTAGCCAAATCAGAAGGATTGTTAGTTGGTGTTTCATCAGGAGCAGCTGTTTTTGCAGCAACTGAGCTAGCAAAACAAGAAGCATATGCATTTAAACGAATTGTTGTATTATGTCCGGATACAGGAGAACGATATTTGTCAACAGGTCTTTATGAACTGTAATAAAAAAAGACGACTTTCACGTTTTAGTGAAAATCGTCTTTTTTACTTTATAGAACGTTAATGACACGACGGTTAATCACGGTAGTTGCCTTTTTAGGGAAGATAATGGTTAGGGTATCCTGATTGAGCCTAGCTGTGATTTTATTACTTTCAACATCGCCTAAATTGAATGTTTGAGAAAAAGAGCTAGATTGATAACTTTGAGCCCCATCTTGCGTTGCCTGATATTCTTGTTTAACTGTTAAAATTAAGAGTTGATCTTCAACCACAAGTTGAATGTTTTCTCTTTTTAAATTAGGAAGAGTTAGCGTAAAGATGTATTCTGAACCTTGATCGATGAAAGAGGTGTTGTTCATTGTATTAAAGCTTGATTGAAATGAATTGAACATCATATTTTCCATCTGATTAAAAAGATCAAAAAAACCATTACCACTAGAAACTTGATTAGTCTGATTTTTAAAAGGTGTCAAATTAAACATAAAAATGCCTCCTTTTTAGCTGTTTTAGATTTTCTTCTTATTATATGTGTGATTGCCTCGAAATGTGCTCTATGATTAGACGTTAATTTATGCTAACATTAAAGAGGTCTAATATTTTATTATATGGTGATAAAAATGAATATTGTGGAGATTGCAAAGTTAGCCGGCGTTTCTAAATCGACGGTTTCAAGATATTTAAATGATGGCTATGTCAGTGAAGATGCCAGTACGAAAATTAAAGAAGTGATTGAAAAAACAGGATTTGTTCCAAAACGTCAAGCACAAATTATGAGAACACAAAAAACAAATTTAATCGGTGTTATTGTTCCTAAAATCAGTACTGAAACGGCAGCCCGCGTTGTTGAGGGAGTGACTAAAGAGTTAAGTAAGTATGGTTATGAAGTGTTGATTGGAAATTGTGAGTTATCGATTGAAAAAGAAATGGACTATTTAAAAGTATTTCGTAGTTATCAAGTCGATGGTATTATTTTCATGGCAACAGAAATAACACCTAAGCATTATGAGTTGATGGATCAACTTAATGTCCCGATTGTGGTTTTAGCACAAAGAGTTGAAAATTATCCATGTATTATTCACGATGACTATCATGCGAGCCGAGATGCTGTTAGGTTTCTTTTAGAAAAAGGCCATGAATCAATTGGATTTATTGGAGTAGGTGAATATGACGTGGCAGTTGGGGTTGAGCGTAAGAGAGGATATAAAGATGAGTTAATGGCTCAAGGAATAGCAATTGATGAGAATTTAATTCAAATTGGTGATTTCTCTCAGCAAAGTGGGTATCGTTTAGCAAAAGAGTTAATGGGGTTAAAGCGTCGACCGACTGCTATTTTCGCGGTAACTGATCATTTAGCCATTGGATGTATGGAGTATCTAAAAGAAGCGGGATATAAAATTCCTGAGGATATTTCTGTGATGGGACTTGGTGATACACAAATTGCAGGATTAGTTACGCCTAAATTAACAACCATTCATTATTATTTTCAAACGTTAGGCGTTAGAGGAGCTAAGTTATTAGTTGATTATATTCAACAAGGGAAATCATCTACTAAAAATTGTGAAAGCAATTTTATTTTTACTTATAGACTTATTGAAAGAGATAGTGTATAATAATCTTCGAAATGGAGATTATTATTTTTTGTCCGCGGGGGGAACGTTCCCTTAAGGTGGGGATCAGTTAATATAGTTTATTTTGCTCCAAGCAATGAGTAAACGCAAATATTTTTATTAGAGAATGTGGGAACGTTCTCTCATTCTTTTGTAAAATAAGAAAGCGTATTCTAAGAGTGAATGAGTAAGATAAAAGAGTTAATCAACGCTATAAGAGAATCGTTTTATGAAAATATTAATCTTATGAGACCTATCATGGGGTCAATCTAATCTTTAAGATAATGTCCCGAATAAATGATTATCTTAAAGTAGAGCTTGTAAATATGAAATTTGAGGAGGAGTACTCAATGGCAAATCAAAATTATGCTGAAGTAGCAAAAGCTATCCTTTCTGCTATTGGTGGAGCAGAGAATGTTAATAGTGCTGCACATTGTGCAACACGTTTACGTTTAGTTTTAAAAGATGAATCAAAGGTTGATCAAGCTGCGATTGAAAAAATGGATATTGTAAAAGGTGTATTTTCAACGGCTGGACAGTTCCAAATTATTATTGGACAAGGGACAGTTAATCGCGTTTATGCAGAATTAGCATCACTTGCTGGAATTCAAGAAATGAGTACGGCGGATGTTAAAGATGCTGCGATGGAAAAATTAAATCCTTTCCAACGTTTCTGCCGTATGTTATCAAACATTTTCGTTCCAATTATTCCTGCAATTGTAGCCGCTGGATTATTAATGGGAATTTTAGGAGTTGTTGATAAAGTTGGTTTAGGACATTTAAAAGAAGAATGGTGGTTCATGTTATTAGATATGTTCTCATCAGCAGCTTTTAACTTCTTACCAATTTTAATTGCAATCTCTGCAGCAAAACAATTCAAGTGTAATCCTTACTTAGCAGCAACAATCGGGGGAATTATGATTCACCCTGCTTTACAAAATGCTTGGACACAAGGGACAGGATATGAAACAGTTAGTGTTATGGGATTATTTGATATGCCATTACTTGGATACCAAGGAACTGTTTTACCAATTTTAATTGTGATCTTTGTTATGTCTTATGTTGAGAAATATACTCGTAAATTCGTACCTAAGATGTTAGATATTTTATTAACTCCATTAATTACAGTCCTAGTAACTGGATTCTTAGCTTTAGTAGTTATCGGACCAATCGCTAACACAGTAGGTGGAGCAATCTCAACATTCTTCACGTATGCCTTAAATAACTTTGGAATCTTCGCAGGATTATTATTAGGTGGAACTTATTCATCAGTTGTTATCACTGGGATTCACCATAGTTTCCATGCTGTTGAATTAGAGTTAATTGGAAATACTGGATTCAATCCATTATTACCAATCTGGGCAATGGCAAACGTGGCACAAGGTGGGGCAGCATTCGCAGTTTACTTTATGACTAAAAATGCTAAAACAAAAGCAATCGCTTTACCATCTGCAGTTAGTTGCTTATTTGGTGTAACAGAAGCAGCAATCTTCGGTGTAAATATGAAGTATGGTCGTCCATTTATCGGGGCAGCAATTGGTGGTGCTTTAGGTGGAGCATATGTTGTGATGACTAAAGTATTATTTACAGCTGTTGGTGTAACTGGATTACCAGCCTTAGCTATCACTGCACCAGGAACAATGTTAAATTATTTAATCGCAATGGGAATTGCACTTGCAGGTGCATTTATTGCAACATGGATTCTTGGAATTAAAGAAGAAAACTAATATTTAAATATTGAGATCAAAGATGAATAATGGGAGTTTCCCACTATTCATTTTTGCGTATATAAAGAAAAGGAGAACGGTATCATGAAAAAAGTCATTGCAATCGGAGAAGCATTAATTGATTTCATTCCACAACAAAAAGGAGTCGCTTTAAAAGACGTTGAAGGATTTGTGCGTGTTCCAGGAGGAGCACCATTAAATGTGGCAGCAGCCGTTGCAAAATTAGGTGGTCGTGCACAAATGTTAACCAAGTTAGGGGTAGATGGATTTGGAGATGCCATCTTAGAAGAAGTTAAACCTTTAGGTGTTGATGTGTCACGCATTAGTCGTACAAATGAGGCGAATACAGCTTTAGCATTTGTATCATTAAAAGAAGATGGAGAGCGTGATTTCTCATTCTATCGAAATCCAAGTGCAGATATGTTATTAAGTGCTGAAGAAATTTGTGAAGAAGATTTTGAAGAAGGAATTATCTTACACTTCTGTTCAGTAAGCCTAATTGATGCTCCAATTAAAGAGGCACATAAAAAAGCGATTGAATATACAACGAAGCATAATGGAATCATCAGTTTCGATCCAAATGTTCGCTTACCTTTATGGAAAACACCAGAAGCTTGCCGTCAAGCTATTTTAGAATTCTTACCATTATCAAATATCGTGAAAATTAGTGATGAGGAATTAGAATTTATCACAGGAATTAAAGACGAACAAGAAGCACTAAAATCATTATTTGTTGGTCACGTTGAAGTTGTCATCTATACGAAGGGGACGGAGGGTGCAGAATTTATTACGAAAGAACGTAATATTTCAGTTCCATCATTTAAGGTAAAAGCAGAAGATACGACTGGGGCAGGAGACTCTTATATCGGATCATTCTTATATCAAGTTTCAAAAGCAGCGACAAACTTAGAAGAATTAGTGAATTTAGATGAAGCTAAAGTAGTAGAAATCTTAACGTTTTCAGCCGCAACAGCAGCACTAACAGTTTCTAAAAAAGGTGCAATTGCAGCCTTACCAACAACAGAAGCAGTTATTGAAATGATGAATCGCTAAGCTATAAAAAATGGGAGGCTAGAGCATGATGACAAAAGAGCAGTTTATTAAAGAAATTGAAGCCCACAAACACGAAGTAATGAATAAAGTTACAACGGATGCTTGGCGCAATAAGTATCATATTATGGCCCCAATGGGATGGATTAATGATCCGAATGGATTATGTTATTTTAAAGGTTTATACCATGTGTTTTATCAATACTCTCCACTTGATGCAAAGGGTGGCTTAAAATTTTGGGGACATTATACATCGCCAGATATGGTAAATTGGACAGAGCATGAAATTGCCTTATATCCAGATATTGCGGCAGATGTTGATGGAGTTTATTCGGGTTCAGCCATTATTCATAATGATGAAATGTACTTATTTTATACAGGGAATGTTAAACATGAGGGGAATCATGATTACATCTTAACAGGACGTGAACAAAATGTAATTATGGTTAAATCAAGTGATGGATTTAACTTTTCAGAAAAACAAGTTTTATTAACAAATGAAGATTATCCTAAAAATATGGGCCTTCATGTTCGTGATCCAAAAGTTTGGGAAGAAGATGGAATGTTCTACATGGTTTTAGGAGCTCGTTCTGTTGACGATAAAGGATATGTTTTACTATACCAATCAACTAATTTAGCGGATTGGAAATTATTAAGCGTTCCTGCTGGTGGACTTGATGACATGGGATTCATGTGGGAGTGTCCAGATACATTCAAGTTAGAAGGTAAAGATGTTTTTATGTTCTCACCACAAGGAATAGACGCTAAAGGATTAAAATTCCATAATGTTTATCAAAGTGGATATGCGATTGGTTCATTTGATGAATCTAAACATGTTTTAAATCTAGGAGAATTTGATGAGCTAGATCGCGGATTTGATTTTTATGCGCCACAAACATTTATTAATCATGATGGACGTGTGATTATGTATGGTTGGGCAGGTGTTCCGGATGCAATTGAACATAAGAATCCAACGATTGAAAATGAATGGCAACATTGTTTAACCCTTCCACGTCAACTTGTCTTAAAAGGTGATAAAATTTATCAATTACCTGTTGACGAACTAAAAGCGATGCGTCAATCAGAAATTGCCATGAATAATTTATCTTTAGGTGAAAAGAAGGAAATTGAATTATTCGAAAACTATGCTTTTGAATTAAACTTAGAATTTACTAACTCAACGAAATTTAGACTTACACTTCGTGAAGATTTAAAATTATCTTATGAAAATGGTATTTTTACATTAGCGTTAGGTGAAAGTGGATATGGGCGTGATGAACGTTCGGTTGCGGTTGACACGATTGAAAATCTTCATATTTATTCCGATCATTCAATCGTAGAAGTTTATTTAAATAATGGAGCAGAAGTCTTTACAACTCGTATTTATAATAAGGAAGTTGATCAAAACTTAGTTCTTGAAGGTGAAGGGCAAGTTAATCTTGTAAAATGGCAATTATAATGTAAAAAAGAGAAATCACATGTGATTTCTCTTTTTTTACACATACCTAACTAACAAATTAACATAATGATATAAAATATGGAAATTATACTTTAGTAAAATTCTAAACGTGTTATAATGATAGAAATAGCTTTGATATGGGAGAGAGAGTATGAAAAAGGACGCTAATTTTTACTTTAAACTATTTTATTCAACGTTTTGTTTGAGTGCTTTTACTTTTGGTGGTGGCTATGTCATTGTTCCATTAATGAGAAAGAAATTTGTTAATGAATTAGAGTGGTTAGATGAAAAAGAAATGCTCGATTTGACTGCAATTGCACAATCAGCACCAGGGGCAATGGCGGTTAATGCTGCCATTTTAGTTGGATATCGATTAGCTGGAATTTTAGGAGCATTTATCACTATCTTAGCGACAGTTTTACCACCTTTAATTATTTTATCGGTTATTTCAATGTTTTATCAATTGTTTAGAGAAAGTATTTTGGTGGGTGCATTGATGTTTGGAATGCAAGCAGCGATTGGAGCTGTTATTGTAGATGTTGTTTTTGGCATGGCAAATAATCTTGTGAAAGATAGTGGGAAAAAGATGATTTGGATGATGTTAATCGTTTTTATACTCAGTTATATTTTCAATGTGAATCTAATTTTAATTATCATCACATGTGCACTAATCGGAGCATTTTCAGTTCATAAACATAGAGAAACAAAGGGAGATGAGGTGACAGAATGATTTATCTAAAACTATTTCTTAGTTTTTTTCAAATAGGTCTATTTAGTTTTGGAGGAGGATATGCGGCATTACCTCTGATAGAGGAACAAGTTGTTGTACAAAATGGTTGGTTAAGTATGACGGGATTCACAGATATTATAACGATTTCGCAAATGACACCGGGTCCGATTGCAATTAATGCTGCAACCTTTGTTGGAATGCAAATTGCAGGACTTCTAGGAGCCATTATTGCAACAATGGGGTGTGTTTCTCCATCTTGTATCATTGTCTTAACCTTAGCCTTTTTATATCAGCGATACAAAGAATTACCGATTATAAAGGGGATTCTGTTCGGTTTACGTCCTGCCGTTGTCGCATTAATTGCTAGTGCAGGTGTATCCATTATTTGTTTATCTTTTTTTGGGGAGGAAATATGGCCACCGAATTTGAATCATCTTCAGGTGGTGTCTGTGATTCTTTTTATACTTAGTTTAATTGGACTTCGTAAGTTTAAGCTTAATCCGATTACGGTCATGCTTATAGCAGGAGGAATTTCCGTTATCCTACAATTCATTTAAAATAATAAAAA
>NZ_AEXQ01000122.1:0-22831 GCF_000191865.1 Turicibacter sp. HGF1 | reverse complement strand
ATAAGATAAAAATAGAGGAGTTAATGAACAATTAGTGGAGGAAGAATCAGTTAGATAGTAGGTCATAGTTAGTTTATTTTAGATAGAAAGAGAATGATTTTTAAAAGTTGGAAGGGGGAATTAGGAGATATCTTATTTTAAGTAAGTGATTTGTTCTTTATTTAAGGTATGAAGATTAAATTCAGATTGTGATCTTAAGTTGCCATGAATTCAGGTGATACACTTAGAAGGTAGTTTAAGCTGTATATGACATATTAAAAATAGCTACCAGTAAGATTTGAGAGGCTATCCATGCTTCTTTTCAAGCTCTAAATGGACAGGAAAAACCCCTTAATTGAATAGATAGAATGACACAATTTTTAATATACGTTAGTAGATCGCCTGAAATCAGTCTGGAAGAGTTTAAATAGGTATCATTCCTTCAGTATGGTTATTATAAAAGATATGCAACTTTAATAGGGAAAGATAGTTGATAAAATATGGAGTAGCGATTAAAATTTTTTGTTTTAATTGTTCTTTTAGTCATTAATAAGGTAACAGAAAAGAGGTTAAATGTCTTTTGGGGACATGATAAAAGATGTTCTCTCTTCACTAAAATCACATACTAAAAGGGAGATAAATTAAAGTGATTTTTAAGTATGTAATAAATATGGTATACCGTCATTTTTTGGAAATTTTTATTGATTTTAATTCAACAATTTTTCTTTTTCTTTTATTGAAACAAAAGAAAAAAAGACACATTATGCGAAAATACGAGATATTTAGATATGGAAAAATGATGGTTTCAATAGTAATCAGGTATAATTTTCAAAAAAAAATATTATGTAATTGGTTACACGGTTTCATTTAGCAAAATAAAACGTTATCATATAGCTATAGCACCGAGGGGGAAGCAAATTACGTTCATTTACTTCCCAATAGTTTATTTGTCTTTTAAAGTTGATTGTAAATAAATTATTGGGAGTAAGTGAAGAGGGGTAAGGCTAATACCGCGGGTGTAAAGCAAATATCATCGTAGGCAGGTGGAGAGAATGAAAAAGCCAAAATTGGCAGCATTATTATCAGTTTTTGTATGGGGGGCAGGCCAAGCATACAATAAACAATGGTTAAAAGCAGTTTTATTCTTTGTTTTCCAAGCATTTTTAGTTGGAGCAGAATTGCTAACAGGAAATTATTTTACTGGGGCCTTTTCATTCCGTGAAAGTACAGGTTTCTTCGGAAAAGGACTTTGGGGTTTAATTACATTAGGTACACAAACTTCAATGTTAACTGAGAGCGGGTTAACGCCCGGGGATCACTCAGTTATGTTATTAATTCAAGGTATTATTGCAGCAATCATCTTAGTTGTATTTACAGTGATTTATGTTGTAAATATTCGAGATGCATACAAATCAGCAGAATTAATTAATGAGACAGGCGAAGTAATGTCGAGTAAAGAATGGTTAATTCAAACATGGGAACATGCATTTGAATATATTGTAATCGTTCCTTCAACATTAATGTTATTAATGTTCTCATTCATGCCAATCATCTTTGCATTCTTAGTAGCATTTACAAACTACAATAGTGCGCATTTACCACCAACTAAACTAGTTGACTGGGTTGGATTAGCAAACTTTAAATTCTTATTTACAATTGGCGAAACCGCTTCTTCTACTGCTGACGGTGGGAATATTTGGTTCTACACTTTCTGGAATGTATTCTTATGGACAATTATTTTCGCAGTGATTTCGACTGCAGCACCATTCTTCTTAGGATTATTCCAAGCGGTAATTTTAAATAATAAACGCGTTGTAGGTAAAAAAATCTGGCGTAGTATTTTAATTTTACCATGGGCAGTACCAGCCTTAATTTCGCAGTTAAACTTCCAACAATTATTTAATGGACAATTTGGTCCTATCAATAAATATTTAATGCAAGCAGGAATCATAGATTCTCCAATTTATTGGTTAACAGATTCTTCAAATCCTTGGATTCCACGTTTAACAATTTTAGGTATTGGATTATGGTTAGGATTCCCATACTTCATGGCTTTAATGTCAGGTATTATGACGTCAATTTCAAAAGAAATTTATGAAGCAGCTGAGGTAGATGGAGCGAATGAACGTCAGCAGTTCTGGAAAATTACATTACCTTTAGTACTTGCTTCGACAGCTCCTTTATTAGTTATGTCATTTGCGGGTAACTTTAATAACTTCGGATTAATTTACTTCTTAACTCAAGGGGGACCTGTTAATCCAAACTTTATCTACGCAGGACATACAGATATCTTAATTTCATGGATTTATAAATTAACGCTCGATTATCGTATGTATAACATGGCATCAGTAATGTCGATTATTATTTTCTTAATCATCGGTACTTTCTCTGCATGGAACTTCACGAGAACGGCTGCGTTTAAGGAGGACTAGGAAATGGCGTCTAAAGCATCTTCAAAAATAAATACAATGAGTAAAATTAAAGAGATTTCTTATACAATCTTAATTTATTTAGAATTAATTTTCATGTGTATTATAGTTTTATTCCCGATCGTTTGGATTGTTGGTTCATCATTTAACCAAGGTTCATCTCTTGCAACTGCAACACCATTCCCTGAAAATCCAACGATTGAACATTATTTCCGATTATTTAAGGAAACTAACTTTGCACAATGGTATTTAAATACATTAAAAATTGCTGTTATTAACATGATTTTATCTGTTGCTTTATCAACTAGTATGGGATATATCTTTGCACGTTTCCGTTTCAAAGGTAAAAAACCAGCGTTAATTTCAGTATTAGTACTTCAAATGTTCCCTTCATTCATGGGGATGACAGCTCTTTACATTTTATTCTTAACTTTCAACATGTTAGATAACCACTGGGCATTAATCTTATGTTATGCTGCTGGACAAATTCCAATGAATACATGGTTAATCAAAGGGTATTTAGGTTCAATTCCAAAAGAGTTAGATGAGTCGGCAATGATTGACGGTGCAACGAAAGCTCAAATCTTCTTCAAGATTATTTTCCCTCTTGCACAACCTATCATTTCATTCGTTGCTGTCACTCAGTTCATGGCACCTTGGATGGACTTTATCTTCCCTCGTATGATCATTTCAACAAACTCTAAGTTAACGTTAGCAGTTGGTTTATATGATATGATTAACGGACAAAATCAAAATAACTTTACAATGTTCGCGGCAGGATGTGTGCTTGTTGCCGTTCCAATTACAATTCTTTATGTGTCAATGCAACGATTCCTTATCGAAGGTATTACAGCAGGGGCAAACAAAGGATAAAAATTTCAAGAGATACCTTCGGGTATCTCTTTTTGTTTAGGAACTAAAGTTTTAGCTTATAATACGATAGATTCAATTAAGTTTTTCATAGCAAAAAAATTAGCTTAATATTGTTTGATTTTTTCTGACTTTATAGGTAAAGTAGAGGAGATAGATAGTAGGTGATTTAATGAAAGATAAGTTGATTGAATATAGTAAGTCAATTGGAATTGATGTGATTGGATTTTGTAGTGTCGATCCTTTTTTAGAGTTGGCTGATGAAATTAGAAGGCGTGATGAGCTTGGTTGGTCGTCTGGTCTAACTAAGGGGAGTATCCTAGAACGGACAAATCCTCTGTTATCAATGGAAAACGCTAAAACGTTTATTTCAATTGGTGTCAGTTATCCGAGAAATACTCAGTTTCCGGTACAAGATAAAGAGGATCCTTATGTGCAGTTTTCGCGTTCGTCATGGGGTGTTGATTATCATGTGATTGTTGGGGAAAAGCTTCAGTTGCTTGAAGAGTGGCTGAAGAAAGAAATTCCTGGCATTGAGGTGATTGTGAGTGTTGATACGGGTGTTTTTAATGATCGAGCAGTTGCCTTACGTTCTGGAATTGGGTTTAGTGGGAAGAACAGTTCGATTATCAATGAGACGTTTGGGAGTTATCTTTATTTAGGAGAGTTATTAGTTAGTTATGAGTTTCCAAGTGATAATCCAATCGAGCGTCAGTGTGGAACGTGTGATCGTTGTGTAAGAGCCTGCCCGACTAAGGCGATTCAACCTGATGGAAGCTTGAATGAGAAGAGATGTTTATCTTATGTGACGCAGTCTAAGGAGTTCTTAGATCCAGAGTTGTATAAGAAAATTAGTAAAAATATTTATGGATGTGATATTTGTCAGGAGGCTTGTCCGTATAATCGTGAAGTGGATTTTCATTTGCATGAGAAGATGGAGCCAACAGGTGTAGAGTTTCCAAAGATTGATGAAATTTTGAAGATGAGTAATAAAGAGTTTAAACAGAAGTATGGTCATTTAGCAGGCTCTTGGAGAGGTGTCTCAGTTTTGAAACGTAATGCGATGTTTAATGCTAGTTTTTATAAGTATAAAGAGGCTCTGCCAGAGATAGCAAAATTACGAGATGGACAAGCACCAGACTGGTTGAGAGAAGCGGCTATTGTAGCTTACGAAGAGTTAGAGAAGAAGTAAGGTTCCTTTCTAAATTTGGTTGTGATAAAATAAAATAGAGGTGAGGCAAATGGCAATTCATTTAGTACAATTTAATCCAGAGATTCCACAAAATACGGGTAATATTATGCGTACTTGTGCAGCGACGGATATTAAGTTACATTTAATTAAACCAATGGGATTCACACTTGATGAAAAAAGTATTAAACGTGCAGGTGCAAATTATGTAAATGAAGTGGATTATGTCGTTTACGAGAACTGGGACGAATTTGTTGAAAAAAATAAAGGTGGAAAGTTCTGTTTCTGTACGCGTTATGGTCAAAAGAATCATACGGAGATGGATTTTTCAAATCCTGAAGAAGATTATTACATTGTATTAGGAGCAGAGAGTTGCGGTATTCCGAAGGAGATTTTGCGTCCTTATTTTGAAAACTGTTTCCGTATTCCAATGACAAATAAAGTTCGTTCGTTAAATGTTTCAAATGTAGCGGCTATTTTAGCTTATGAGGCTTTACGTCAACAAAGTTTCTTAGATTTATGGACAGTTGAACCATTTAAAGGAGCAGACTGGGTTTTACGTGATGAAGAATAGAAAAAAGTGACGATTGTCACTTTTTTTATTTATGCAACTTTGAGTTGCGAGGTTTTCAAGGTTGAGATGGTAGCTTAGTGTAGGGAAATCTAGTATGGTTGTAAGTGAAAGAAAGGAGTGTTTGAGATGATGTTAGGTGAAAAAATTGTACAACTCCGTAAAGAGGAAAGGTTATCACAAGAGCAGTTGGCAATGAAACTCAATGTTTCAAGACAGGCAATTTCTAAATGGGAGCTAGGAGATGCCATTCCAGATACAGAGCATGTAGTTAGGTTGGCAGAGGTTTTTAATGTTTCAATTGATTCCTTATTACGTGGTGATTTAAAATGTCAGCCGACTAATCAAGGAAAGTGTTTGCCTGTATTAATTGGTATGATGGTAATCGGTTTAGTTGTTTCTTTTATGATGTGGGGGACTTTTAAAAGTTTTATGTTAGTGACAATAGGGTGGGTTATTCAAATTGTGACGATTATATTATTTATAGTGATTCATGAAAAACCGACTTATAAGGAGATATATTGGATAAAAGTTTCAAGTGTTTGGCTTATCCCCCCTTTTATTGTGAAGTATTTAGTGGATCAGTTGATGATATTTTATCCTAAAGCTAGACCAGCGATTTTTGATTTGATAGTAGTAAGTATGGTGTACCTTATGATTAGTGTAGGAGTAACAATTATTTTGAAGAAAAAAAGCACTGATTAGTCAGTGCTTTTGGAATATTTCCTCGGAAATTAGAAGTTTGGTAAGTTTGATAGGTTGTTATCTTTATCACCATCGACAACCCCGCGGATATAGGTACCACCACCTTTACCTTTGAAGGTTTGAGCGTTTTCGATGAGTCCTTTTTCACAAAGTTCTTTGGCTGTTTCGTAATCGTATTCTTTTCCTGTGTTTGATTTGAAAGCTACAAGGTCGCCATCGTTGTTACGACGGACAGCGACAAATTTTTCTTTTGTCATAGATATGACCTCCTTTTTTGTAGTTTTCCCTATATTTGATAAAAAAATCGCATTTAGTAAAAATTATGATATAATAAAATAGCGATTTCATGATGTGAAATAATAGTTTAGATGAAGTAGGTGAGGGATAGAATGATTCAAATTCAGAATGAAAAATTATTAGTGGAAATTAGTACTCTTGGAGCCGAAGTAAAGCGAGTTTATCATTTAGGGCATGAGATTGATTATTTATGGGATTCAAATCCGTCGTTTTGGGCAAAATCATCGCCGATTTTATTTCCAATTGTAGGTAGACTAGCAAAGAATCAGTATTTATATGATGGAAAGTCGTATTCATTATCACAACACGGATTTGCCCGTGATTTAGAGTTTGAATTAGTAGAACAAGGATCTGATACTGTTTGGTTTGAACTAAAGGCAAATGATGTGACACGTGAGATGTATCCATTCGATTTTGTTTTACGTATTGGATATGTATTAGAGGATGAGACGTTAGCTGTAAAATGGCAGGTGTTGAATCATAACGAGGAAGTGATGCCATTTTCAATTGGAGCCCATCCTGCTTTTAGTACAAAGTTGGCGTCTGATGATGAATACAGTGATTATTATCTTCATTTTGAGACAAATGAAGGAATTTCGACGTATTTATTTGACAATGAAACTGGCCGTGTGTATGAAGAGAAGGAACAAATTATTGATAAATTAAAGTTATTACCGTTAAGTAAAGAGTTATTTGAAGAGTATCCGACGTTAATTATTGAAAATGAAGCGGCTATCACGCTTGGATGTTATAATCATGAACGTGAAGTGGTTGTACGTTTTGATGGATTCCCGTATGTTGGAATTTGGTCGCCAATTAATGCTTTAGGTGAGATTGCAGATTTTGTTTGTATCGAGCCTTGGTATGGAGTGGCGGATACGGTTGGTGAGCCACAAGAACTGATGAGTAAGAAGGGAATTCAAGTCATTGAACCTCATTCGATGTTTGAGGTGAGTTATTCGATGACTTTTAAGTAAGAAGTTTGTCGGTATTTTTAAAATAGTCTATATTATTTTTTGGTTATTATTATGATATAATAACTATCAGTTAAATTATGAATATGGAGGGTGAGCTATGTCTTTCGAAACAGAATTCAATAACTGGATGGGACAAGAAAATTTAGAGTCTTATTTAAAAGAACAATTAGAAAACATGACAGAAGTAGAAAAAGAGGATGCTTTTTATCGTAACTTAGAGTTCGGTACAGGGGGAATGCGTGGGGTTGTTGGACCTGGTACAAACCGTATGAATATTTATACAATTCGTAAAGCAAATGAAGGATTTGCAAAGTATTTATTAGGTTTAGGTGAAGATGCTAAGGAACGTGGAGTGGTGATTGCTTATGATTGCCGTCATTTCTCACCAGAATTTGCAATGGAGTCAGCTAAAGTGATGGCTTCTCATGGAATCAAAGCGTATGTGTTTGAATCATTACGTCCAACTCCTGAGTTATCATTTGCTGTTCGTTATTTAAATGCGGTAGGAGGAATTGTGGTAACAGCTTCTCATAATCCGCCTGAGTATAATGGATACAAAATTTATGATGAAACAGGTTGTCAATTAGTTCCTGCTGAAGCAGATCAAGTGATTGCATTAGTGGATGCGATTGAGAATGTGTTTGAGATTGAAGTAAAATCTGAAGAAGAATTAAAAGCGGCTGGATTAATTGAAATCATTGGTTCTGAAATTGATGATGTGTATACAGAGCGTGTTAAAGCATTAGAAATTAATCCAGATTGTAATAAAAAAGATTTAAAAATCGTGTTTACACCATTACATGGAACAGCGAATATTCCAGTTCGCCGTGTGTTAACTGAGTGTGGATATGACCAATTACATGTTGTAGAAGAACAATGTGTTCCAGATCCAAACTTCTCAACTGTAAAATCTCCAAACCCAGAGGAAGCATCTGCGTTTGAAATGGCGATTACTTTAGGGAATGAGATTGATGCAGATATTTTAATTGCAACGGATCCAGATGCAGACCGCGTAGGTTTAGCTGTTAAAAATCCTGAAGGGGAATATGTGTTATTAACAGGTAACCAAACAGGTGCTATTTTAATTCATTATATTTTATCTCAAAAGAAAGCTCATGGAACGTTACCAGCTAAAGGTAAAGTATTCAATACGATTGTAACATCTGATATGGGAGCGGCTATTGCACGTTCTTATGGATTTGAAGTGGTTTCAACGTTAACAGGATTCAAATTTATCGGTGAGCAAGCTCGTATGCTTGAAGATACTGATTATGAATATGTATTCGGGTATGAAGAGTCTTATGGTTATTTAATTGGAGATTTCGTACGCGATAAAGACTCTGTACAATCTGTTTTAATGTGTGCTGAGGCAGCAGCTTATTATAAACAAAATGGAAAAACATTATATGATGTTTTAATGGAGTTATATGAAACTTACGGATGCTACCGCGAAGCGTTAGTCAATATTACGTTAAAAGGTAAAGAAGGAGCAGATAAAATTCAATCGATTTTAGCTGAATTCCGTGAATTCACACCTTTAACAGTTGCAGGTAAAGATGTTGTGGCGGTAGAAGATTACAAAGAATCTATTCATACAGATTTAAAAAATGATACAACAACTGCAATTGACTTACCAAAATCAAATGTCTTAAAATATACATTAGAAGATGGTTCTTGGTTTGTTTTACGTCCATCTGGAACTGAGCCAAAAGCTAAAGTTTATATCGGTGTTGTTGCTGATGTATTAGAAAAAGCAGATGAGCAAGTAGCAAAAATTAAAGAAGATGTATTATCTCGCGTTAATGAAATTATCGCTTAATTAACTTAATCTATACACACACTTGAGTTTTTCGTGAATTTTATCACGGAGAACTCTTTTTTTATTTTCAATTATGTGGTAGTATTGATTTGTGAAAAAAATAACATATAAGGGGATGAAGATATGAAAGGACGAGTATCAATTGCAACCTATCAAACAAATAATCATGTTGCCAAGGCTTTAGTGAAGCCAACACAAGGAAAAGTGTTTTGTAAAGGGGAACGTTTAGTTGTAAGAAAACATGGGTTTAAAAATGAGGGATTAAATTTTGCTGGATTCAAAAATCGCAAGTATAATGAAACAGTAGAATTTGGATACGGACGTCGAGTTTGTAGTTAAGGGATAAGGGATTAAAACTTTCGAGTTTTAATCTTTTTTTTATTAATCTAAGACATTTTTGTTTTCAATATTGAGTCATAGAGCATTTTGATAATGAGCTTGCCATAGGTAGTTCTAGACCAATTAAAAGCTGTTTAAGCGTGAAAAAATAGATATATATAATAGAAAGTATATTTAGTAATTAATTTTTTTAAGGTTATAGATCTAGGATATGTTCTATATTTTGTGGCTTTCTAAAGTGAAATGTTGTAGAAGAATAAGAGCATTGGAATATAATAAAGGGATCAAGGAAAAAGTCGTGGCGTGGGAGGGGGATCTAATGAATATTTCGGTAAATCATCGTGCGATTAGAGATTTCAATGAGTTAGCTGAGTTAGTCACAGATGAGGTTGCCAATTTTTGTGTTCAATGGAAAAAAGGATTAGATGAATTATTAGATGAAAATGTGCGGTTGTTAATATATATGAGACGATACGGCTATGAAGTGAAGTATCACTTTGAGAATGGTCGATTAAATTGGTTATTTCAGTTAGAATTGTATTATCCAAATCAAAGTCCGCAATTTGAAGGAAAAATTACATATATTAAAATTCATAAGTTTGCTACTTTACCTATGTATCAAGGGAATGGATCTAAAGTATTTGAGCATTTATTAAATTGTACTCAAGCATTTGGTGGGCTAAGTATGATTCGATTACGTTCTGTTCGAACTGCGGTGAGTTTTTGGAAGAAACAAGGATTTCAAGAGTTAGAGAAAACAGAAGAGTTAGCACTTAATCAAGACTGTGAAAAAATACCTCAGATGCTAAAAAATTATAAGTTTGTTTATGTTATCAAACCTTGTAATTGTAATTCATGTCAATCTTATCATTAAAAGCAAAGCACTATGCTTTGCTTTTTGTTTTATCTTCGTATTCGCTTTCATAAACTAAGTTTAGGGGTGATACGATGGAGAGGTTGAATTATTTATTGAGCTTTTAAAGCAAGAATCAGATGTGATTTATGATTTAGTATGGGATGAAACTGAGTATGGTTATTTTATAGAGGTGATGGGAAATAATAGAGGCTATTTATGGACGATGCAGTTACGAGTTTATTTTAATCAGGATCATGAATATTTATCTTATTTAATGATTCAGTTTTTTCAGGTTTCAATATCTCATCATGGTCATGGAGTTGATTTGTTTAATAGACTGTTACGTTGTAGTGAGGCTTTTAAATATTTAGTGATGATTAGACTTACAGCAGGAGATGAGGTAGGTAAAAAATTTTGGATTGAAAAGAATAATTTTCGACTTAAGGGCGATGTCTATGATAAGATTACGGGTGATAGCAAGTGGTTCGACATTGATTGCCTTAAAAAGCCCGCGCAGCTAAATCTTTATCAATATATTTATGATGTAAGGCGTTGTACATGTGAGTCGTGCCAATCTTATTATAAAGAAAGTTAGGGAGAACCTAGCTTTTTTATTTACCTTTACGACAATTTATGTATTATGTTCACCTTAATTTTATTGTATACTTGTAGGTATGATTATAAAGAGGTGAAAGAAATGGCGGTAAATGTTAAGAGTTGTTATTTATATTTGTTAGATAATGTCCATCAGATGTTCATGCCAACAGAGCGTCCGATTGATGATACAGTGGATGGGGCATACCACTTTTTAGAGAAAAATATTGAGAAGTGTATGAAAAATGCTGGGGGACGTCCTGCTGTGTTTAAGGAAGACAGTGAAGCGCGTCAGCTATTTTTAGATTATCGCAATCGTGCAATTGAGTTTTCAGAATTTGCAGAGAAAATTGCAGCGAAGCGATTTGATATTAAAGATCGTTACGAGATTTTTACATCAACTGATTTATTTTTATGCGAAGTAACCATTTCAGATCAAGACTATGTCGTAGGGCTTGAGCTAACGTGTAAAGAGGGGATGGTTCACCACGTTAATCAAAGTGAAACCGGAATTCAAAACAACCTAATTGTCCATCAAGCAATTATTCCAGCAGCTAGTTTAAGTAGCGCAAACTTCTTTGCGATTAGTTTAGATAAACTAACACTGACAATTTTAGAAAATATGACAGTAACAGTTGATGACGATACATTCCTTTATGCGGATAAAATCTTAGGATGTAAAACTGAAATCTCCGTAAAAGAAGCTGTAAAAAAAGCACGTATTGTGGCAGATGAAGTCATCAAAAATCATGATTTAGATAAATTAGAAGTCGTACCGGCCTTAGAACGTGTCATCAAAGAAACCATTAACGAAGGAAAAGACCTTGACCTAAAAGAAGTCGCAGAAGAAGTCTTCTACCAAGTTCCAGAAGCAAAACTAACATACGTGACACAAATCGAAGAAGATCACGGAATCAAGAAACCAGTACAAAACACAAACTGGGTCAAAATGCCACTGAAGAAAACACAAAAAATCAAAACAGACACAGGAATTGAAATCACCATCCCACTCGACTACTACAACAACAAAGACTACATCGAAGTCATCAACATGCCAGATGGAAGATTATCAATACAAATCAAAAACGTCGGGAACATCGAGAATAAGTAGGGGGGCCCCCACGAAAAAAAGACTAAGCTCTGCTTAGTCTTTTTTCTATCCTCCACAAGTGGGGTGATACTGAGTTGCAGACTGGTGTTAATTTAAATGAAACCGTAAATTTAGATTAAATGATTGACTTAAGTTTGAAATTTACGAACTCGTAGCTATCTTCCGCTGGTGGGCGGGGGGAGTCCTCACGCTAAGTAGCTCAATTGTAAATTGAGCTCTTAGCATTCGTCCACTAGTGAGGGGTTCCCTGTCCTAGTGAGCTTAACAGAATAGCTGATTAATGAAAAAATATATATTTAAGTTCACTAGGTTTCCTCCACTGATAGGGCAATGCCTGATTGCAGACTGGGTATTTGTTATATAGCAAAGACTAAGAAAAATTCAATTTTACTTAGTCTTTTTTCTATCCTCCACAAGTGGGGTGATACTGAGTTGCAGACTGGTGTTAATTTAAATGAAACCGTAAATTCAGATTAAATGATTGACTTAAGTTTGAAATTTACGAACTCGTAGCTATCTTCCGCTGGTGGGCGGGGGGAGTCCTCACGCTAAGTAGCTCAATTGTAAATTGAGCTCTTAGCATTCGTCCACTAGTGAGGGGTTCCCTGTCCTAGTGAAATTAACAGAATAGCTGATTAATGAAAAAAATATATATTTAAGTTCACTAGGTTTTCTCCACTGATAGGGTTATACCTTATTGTAGACTGGTGTTAATTTAAATGAAACCGTAAATTCATATTAAATGACTGACCTAGACTTGAAAATTACGAACTCGTAGATACTCATTATTGGTGGATGAAATATAAATTAAGTATTTGCGATATGACATTTAATAGAGTTTCATAGTATGAGACAAGAGAGAAATATTTCTCTCTTTTTAATTGGGAGGAAGTATGAAAAAAGAAGATAAATGGAATGGTATTTGTATTTCTGGAGCCTTTATTTTTATATTAGGTTTCTTGTATTTAAATCCAGATTACTTAGGAAACAGAGTAGTCAATGGGATGATTTCAACTCTATCTGGTATTATTGGTATTGTTGGTCTCACTGTTGAATTGAGTAAGTTAATGAAGAAGATAGATGGATTAATAGATTTAGGGAGTGGGTGTTTTTTTATAGTGATATGGTAGGTAATTTATGATAACTGAAATTATGCATTTTTAAATTTTTTGATTCTATTTTTCTTATTCTTTGGAGTTTATGGGATTTTAAATGGAGTAGCAAAAATAATTGAAAGCATTCGAAGTAGTTCTGCTACTTTTAGCTTCAAATCAATCGGAATTATGACTGCTAATTTAGCTGTTTTTTTATTAACTGTTTTACAGATTGTACAAATTGTGTTACCTCCTAGTTAAGAATGCATAATTCATTCTAGTAGATGAGTGTAGCTTTAACTTATGATACAATTATGTTGAACTATACTGATTGAATTTGAAGTTGGAAATGGCACCCAAAGCGCTACTTTAAAGTAGTAACTAGAGATGTAGGATACGCCGCCCTACCAAGTTTAATCAATGGAAAAGGGAAGAGAAATCTTCTCTTTTTTCTTTGTCCAAAGATCGATATAATGAGGATATTTGTGGATAAAGGAATGCTATGGATGGCTCAAGAAATGATGGATAAATGGATTGAGGAAATTCAGGAAGAGTTAAAGAATATAGATAAAATTAAGTTGGGTGAATGTAGTAAACTAATTCAAGAATTTGTTTCTCATTGTTTGATGAGTAAAAGTGGGATGCTTTTCTTAGAGAGTGATGCTTTTAAAAGTCGTGTAGCAGATGGAACTTTGACTCGACAGATGTGGGAAGAGCTTGAAGATGATTTAGTTAAGTAGGGTGATTTGCTAGATCGTTGTATTGAAGTTTATGGTGATTTTGATTCATTATTGGTAGACGATGATTTAGATTGTGCTATTATTTGTTATCTGGCATTCCCTTATTATTTTAACAATTGATAAAAGGGTCAACTTTTGTTTTGATAATAATCGTGTATATGGTAATATATTAAGATTAGATATTAGGACTTGGAGGTTACTGAAATGGCAAAAAATATTGTGATTAATGAGTTTTCGACTGCTCTGGTTCAGAAAAAGGGAGCAATTTTTATTGGAGCAGGCATTTCGGTTCCTTCTGGTTTTAAGAGTTGGGTTGAATTATTAAGGGAGATGCAGGAAGATATTGATTTAGAGATTGATGATCATTTAGATTTAACAGAGGTTGCTCAATTTATTGTTAATAATAATTTAAATAATAAGGGTCGTATTTTGAATAAGATTGTAGAGTGTTATACGACGACAGATGGGATTTATAGTAATAAGTATCATAAGGTGTTGGCGCAGATGAATGTGATGACGATTTGGACGACGAATTATGATACCCTTTTAGAGGAATCTTTTCGTCATGTTTCAACTGTGATTCGACGTTGTGATACGGATTTGTTACCGATTGTGGATATCGATCAGAAGATTGAAATTATTAAGATGCATGGTAGTGTCGATAGTCCATCGCCTGAGAATTTAGTTATTACGAAAGAGGATTATGAGGATTATTTTTACACGCATCCATTAACGACGGAACGTCTTAAAAATGATTTGTTGAATAAGTCGTTTTTATTTATTGGATATAGTTATCGTGATTCGAATATTCGCTCGATTATGACACAGATTCGACAACTTTGTAGTCGTGGGACGCGAACTCATTATATGGTGGTTGAAAAAGAGAAGAATGTGAATTCATATAAGCTTCAAAAGCTCTGGGCAAAGGATTTAGAGCGTTTTGGGATTAAAACGTATATTTATGAGAATGCGGATCAGAGTCATCGTGAGTTACTTGAGATAATGGAGAGTATTGCTCAGAAGTCAAAGGGGAATACATTGTTTGTAACAGGGAGTCATACGGTAGAAGAAAGTGCGTTCCTCGAGGAACTTGGTGTTGAATTGGCTAGAATTAAGAATTTAACGTTAATTAATGGGCAGTCTAAAGGCGTCGCTAATATTGTGTTAAAAAGTTTTATTGACGAGTGTTTGAATTTAGGTCAATCTGTTCAAAATCGAATTGAGATTTATGCCAATCCTTGTGCTCATAATGAAGATTGGGAAATGAAAGAGGAGTATGGAGCATTGCTTGAAAGTTTTAAGTATCGTTTAGTTAGACAGACGCAGATTATGATTGTGCTTCCAGGTTCTTATGGAACGAAGGCTGAAATTGAGAAGGCAAAGCAGTTAGGAACAATCATTATTCCTATTATTACAGAAGATCGTAATGAGTTGATTGATGAGTTGTTAGAAAATATAAATATTGTTGAGAGACTGAAGATATTCTCTCCATCTCTATACCATAGCCTAAAAAATGAGCAGTTAACGACGGTTGATGAAGTTATTGAATGTGTGAAAAATATTTTAGCAGTTTAAAGGCAATGATATGAGAAGGCATATCAGGTGAAACTTTCGTTAAATGAGTTAGAGGTCTGGCGACGTGTCGTATTTCCAGCAGATATTACGTTTTATGGGCTACATCGTGTGATTCAATATAGTATGGGATGGTTCGAAAGTCACTTGTATGAATTTGAGGTACAGTCAGAGAAGTTAGTTATTGTCGATAGTAAGGAGCAAGCAGAAGAGCTAGTTTTTTATAATTCACAGCCAGCTTATGATGGACGTATTAAGAAACCTAAGATATTTAGAACTAGTCGTGGTGTGAAAATGGATTGCTATTTAAATGAGTCATGTTCGATGTGTTTAGATGGAGATGAGGCTTGCCTACCTGAGATTAGTTGTGATGAGTGATTGTAATCATCCAGATTATGAAGAAATCATGGAGTGGTTAGAGGATGCTCAGTATGAAGATTTCAATTTAAAAAATACAAATCATTGAATGAAAGAGTTGAAGTTAAAGCGTGCGAAGAAAAGCTAGTTTATGAGTTAAACTAGCTTTTTTTGAGTGGTATAATTAATCTATTGATTAAGGATAAAGGGGAGTAGACGGATGAGGAGAGGTTTGAAGATAGTTGGATTATTACCATTTGGGGTACATTTAATTTTTTGTATAGGGATAGGGTTCTTGGGTTCGCTTATTTGGAGTGTGGCCATACCTTTGTTAATTACGTTGTTTGTAGCAGGTCATGGTTTATGTAGTCCAGATAAAAAGTGGCGTGTAGCGGGATGGAGTTCACTGATTTTACTAACGCTAATGCTTTGTTATTTAGGGTTTAACAATGATTATTTTTATTTGTCAGAGGTTTATATAGCCGGTTTTTATTTTATTTACTTCTCAGTTGTTTATGGACTGAATATGCTGCAAAGAAAAAGACCGTGAATGGATTTCACGGTCTTTAATTTTTATTTTTTCTAAAGATTAGGTTGTAGCAATTTTGGAGTCTTGTTGATTGTGTATTGTTGGTTGTCATTTTGACGAATTGCCATCCGTCTTTTTTTTGTTTTTCAATGGTATGTTCAATTTCGTGTGTCATGTCTTGGAAGGAGTCCTTTTGTTTTAGAAATGGAACGGTAATCAGTTTGTATTCAATCAATAGTATAGCCCCCTATTTTTTAGAGTCTTTAATATATATGCGATTTGATATTTTTTTAGAACGTTAGCGCTATTTTGCAAAATATTAGTGTAATTTCGACTCATATATTAATTTTAAGTTCGAAAAATGATATAATTTTTGATAACGCTTATAAATGGGGGATATAACGTATGATGACTTTAATTAAAGATGTTAGTTTAGATTCTAGGGTAGAGAGTTTATTAGCATATGCGACGGATTCTAATAAGGTAACATCTGCATATGAAAGATATTTGGCGGATGAATGTTGTCTGCTTTATGGTTATGAAGTTGAGGGTGAGCTTGTTGGGGTTGTCGGAGTGCAGTTAACAGATCCTTATGAGGCTGAGATTTTGCAGATTGCAGTCGATCCGGATCATCGTGGATGTGGAATTGGGAAGCATATGCTTTCCTATTTGGCGAAGTGGCATGAGTTGACGAAGGTAATCGCCAAAACCGATGCACAGGCTGTTGAATTTTATCGCACGCTTGGATTTACGGCACAGAGTTTAGGTGAGATGTATCCAGCTTGTGAACGTTTTTGTTGTGAATTTGATTTTGATAAAAGATAGTGTTTGGAAGCTATCTTTTTTTTATTGGCTTTAATAATTAAGGAGGTCAGTTAATATAATGAATGGATAGCAAAATGTTTGTAACGGGGGAGAGGTTATGGGGAAAGCAAAGATTATTTCGGTGATTAATTATAAGGGTGGCGTTGGTAAGACGGTTAGTGCATTTAATATTGCAGCGGGATTAAATTTTTTGAATCATCATTCAGTCTTATTAATTGATTTAGATCCACAATGTTCGTTGAGCCGCATTTGTTTGCGAGCGTATAGCAATACTACTAGGAAACAAATAGGATTGAGTAAATTAAGTGAAGAGGAGACTATCAATTATGTTTTTAAAACATATTTAAATCAAGATATTTTAGATTTTGAAACAAAAATTGATTTAGAAAAACTCATTAAAAAAGATTTTTATACAGGAGGAAAGTATCGATTAAATCATTTCGACTTTATTCCGTGTTCAATGTTTATGGCAGACTCTAGTTCCTATATTCGTGGACTTGATGATCTTGAAGGGGATATTAAACGAAAGTATAGTCAGGGATTAAATACGACACTTCAACAAGTTACCCTTTTAGCAAAATTTTTAAGAGACTATAAATTAGATGAAAAATATGATTTCATCATTTTTGATTGTCCTCCAGCTAATAATATGATTACACAAAATGCTTTAGTGGTCTCTGATTATTACTTAATTCCTGTCATGATGGATGATATGGGAGTACAAGGTGTTCATCATATTTATAATATTGTTGAAAAGACATTTATTAGAGAGATACTAAATGAATATCAAACCATTATTAAGTCAAGCCCAACGACATCCTATTTAAAATTTTTTAAGCAGGGAACTCCGAAGTTATTAGGTGTATTTGAAACGTTAAAGAAAACAGGAAGCAATACAGAGCAGCCTAGGATAACCCTTAAAAGGGAGATACCTAACATATTTTTATTCGATTCGATTATCTACCATCAGATTGAAATGTCACATTTAATTGATGAAGGGGATTGTTGTTTTATAAAAAGTAAGAGTAAAGTAAAAACTCCATTAAATGAAGCGTATGGGAATTTGGTGTTTGAAATTCTCCAAAGATTACATGTTCCTAAAAAGCCAAATGCGAGAAAAGTAACAGATGTTTTATAAAGGAGATTAGTAATGAAAGACATTATTAAGGCATTAAAAGTTTATCAAGAAATATATAAATTAATGACAGGTCAGCAATGTGAAAAAGTTAGGGTTTTTATCGAGTTCCTCAAACCATATGAGCGAAAAAGTTTTGAGGAATTTCAATTTAATTTATCAAAAGATATTGAGTCTAAAAAAAGTAGGAAGGTTGTTAAAGTTGATGTAGTACAGTTAGGAAAAGATTTTTATGAGATGAAGCAGCTTCACTCTACTAATTCAGAGGTTACAGATTATATTGAATTAGCTGAGAATGTTAAAATAAAGGAAGTTTTAACTAGGAATTTAAGTGAGGCATATGCTGCCATAGAAGGGTGGGATTTGAAGACTATAAATGTGAGTCAATTGAACTTTTTAGGCTATGCTCTTTTAAATAGTGAGTTACGAGGAAAGACGAAGAAAGATAGAAAGAAAAATTTACTTCAGTTATTATGGAAAGTCATTGAAAGTGAAAAAATGAATGAAATTTACAAAAATAACCTATTATAAAGTGTAGTAAAAATTCCTTTTAGGAGGATATAGATGAAAGCTTTATGGTTAATTGTTTTTTGTTTGTTGGTCGGGTGTTCACCTGCTAAATCCCATGCTGTGATGGAGTATGATGTGAGTAAGTTACCGAGTGATTTTGGTGGTGATGAGGTTTATTCGATTGGATTGAATAGTCAAGGGATGCCTGTTTTTATTGATCCGGAGAAAGCATTTGAGCAAGCCTTGATTGATTATAAGGATGGCTTTAAGGCAATCCAACGTGAGTTTTATTTGCTACCGGTTAGTCACTTTACGTGGAAAGATTATAAGGCGTATGGATGGCAATTGACTCATGAAGATGATCAGATTGTTGAACAGGGATATGAGATTTCACGATTTTTTGATATTTATGAAAATAGTTTTTGCTCAGACTGATAAGGTTTGAGCTTTTTTTATTAAGGGGACTAAAATTTTATGAAATATCATAACTAAGCGAAAGAAACTGTTATCTTATTTGTTTAGGAGAATAGTAATGACAAGTTATCAAGTTAAGAAATCTTAAAAATGGGTGATGATTGCTCATTTTTTTGTTTGCGTTTTTGTCGAATTAAGGTAAAATATGAAGATACTATATCAAAAGGGGATTTTGAGATGAAGAAATTGATGGAGAGTTGTCTTGAAGATATCGAGTTTGTGGAGCGCCAGTTAGTTGACTTTAACGAGTCACATGTTCCATTTGAATTGACGGTCCCTTTTAATCAGTTTAATCAGCATATTAAAGATGAATCGGGATGTATTATTGCTGGAATTAATTGTGTTTATTACGCGTGGCATTGTATTTATATTGATGCATTATGGGTGAGTGAGGAGCACCGTGGTATGGGGCTCGCCTCAGAGTTATTAACTAAAATTGAGCAACTAGGACGTGAGTATGGGTGCCATTTAATTCACTTAGATACATTTGATTTTCAAGCGAAAGATTTTTATTTGAAGCATGGATACGAGATTCATGGAGTGCTTGAGGATTGTCCAAAAGGTCATGAGCGTTATTATATGAAGAAGGTGCTAGTTTAGCACTTTTTTTGTTAGGTTTATGTAAAGACTTAGTCAAGTTTTAGCTTTAAACGTCACATTGCTCATATTTTGATGTCATATCGATATGTTTTATAGAGAGTGATAGGAGGGTCAGTATGAGCGGTCATTTTAAAGATCAGTGTCGTAAGATTCCGTTGATTTCTTCGAACTGGTTTTGGTATGTATTGGTTGTTTTTGGATTTTTATTTTTATTAAAGACGCCTGTTTTGGCAGGGAATCCATTTAGTGAGTTCTTTTTGATGTCTTATCATGGAGTCTTTTTGATTTTTTCAGTGACGATAGGTTTTAAAGAGATGGCACCACTTTATAATAAAGAGGGTGGAATATGGCGGATGCTTCTTCTAGCAGGGGCCATTTTGTTCTTTTCGGCATTGGTTGAAGGGGTTGTGGGGGGATTTTTAGCAGCAGATGATCCGCAACAGTTGGAGCAGTATAGTTTTGAGTTATCTAGAAAGTATGTAACTGTTAGTTTTGTACGCTATGCACTGGTCGGGATTGGGGAAGAATTGTTTAAGTATATGATTTTCTTGATTCTTTACTATCCGTTGTGTAAGTTGTTCAAAAGCTATTGGTTACCATTGTTGATTTCAACCTTTGTGACGTGCTTTTTCTTTGGATTTTTACATGCCAATTATAATCCAGATGAATGGTTAACTATAACGTTAATTATTGCTTCGGGCGCTGTGGTTTATTTTTATTTCTTGATCAAGTATCAGACGATTATCCCGCTGATGTTTGCCCACTTTTTCCAAGATTTTTTAGTATCGCTTGAGTTAACAGAGCAATTAGAAGGCATATATGGCTTAACTTTTTTACTCATTTATATGGTGGTACTGATTTATATTTTTGGAAAAATGATAAAAGAGCTATTTAAAGGAATTAAAGAGAAGTTTATTGATAAATAAGTCAAAAGGAACTCATCCAAAAAAGTGGTGAGTTCCTATTTTATAAAGTTATAAAGTAATCGTGATGGTTAACCCATTTCCACGCGTACTAGAGGCCGAGATGATTCCCTCGTGAAGTTTCACGATATCGTAAGCAATCGCAAGTCCTAGGCCAGAACCAACGTTTGGTTTCTTTGTATTAGTTCCGCGATAATAACGTTTAAAAATATGTAGTAGGTCTTCTTCGCAAACTCCGACTCCATTGTCCTTTAGGGTGATGGTATGATCTTTGATATCGATTGAAATGAGGACAGATTCCTCGTTGTGAGTGATGGCATTCATCATTAAATTGGTGAAGACACGTCTCATTAGTAACTCATCGAGCATCAGGGGGATATATTCGTTATCGTAAGAGAACTGGATGTTATAGTTCTCGTATTTTGGGTCATTCATTATCTCAATGATAACGTGACGTAAAAGCGAAACAAGATTGACCTGCTTTTTATTAAGGATAAATTCTTTATTTTTAAGTCGTGTCGAAAGATTCAAATCATCTACAAGATTCTTGATATAGTCTGATTTTTCAATAATGGTTTGCGCTGACTTTTGGCGAGATATGAGATCCATTTCGTAACTCATATCGGCCATGATTTCGGCATTTCCTCTGATGGAAGTTAGAGGAGTTTTAATATCGTGTGAGATGTTAGCAATCCATTCTTCTCGGACGGTATCCATTTGTTGACGCTCATACTGTGTAACTTGAAGTTGCTGTGATAAATCTGTAATTCTGTCTTCTACTTCACGATAAAGACTTGGTTTTTGATTTGGCTTTAGATAATGTCCTTTGGATAAGGAAACGATATTTTGAATGATGTCATTCAGTGGTTTAACAAGATAGCGCGTTGAGATATAGCTAATGAAGAGGGCGATTAGACAGTTAACGATTAACATTAATGGAATATTATGTGTCATCATCATCTCTTCAGTATTGTAGTGAAGGGTGTAACGTCTGACTAAATCGAGTGGAAAAAATAATAAATAGGTAAGATGTGATTCATTTAACTGAATATCATTTATAAAGATCGTGCTCGATTCATTAGTTTGATACAAATCAATGAGTTGTTTGTATAAACACTTGGAATGTTATCAGGCAATTGATAAGCATAAACTTCTTGTTTTTGTTCGTTAATTATTTGAAGACTGACGTGAGATTCGTCAAGAAGTTTCTTTCCTTCTTCAGTGATCGTTAAATCTTCGGTGATATAGTTCGCAAATTGCTCAACAAATTGGTTGATGTAATGTTCGCCATATTGATATTCATCTGAGTGTGCTTTAAAGTGATAGCTTCTAAAGGTAACGAGACCGATATTGACAATGGCTAAGGTAATCAGGGCAATACATAGGGTTAGAAAGAAGTGTAAGGTTAATTTTTTCTTCATTAGTAACCCTCTTTGTAGACAAATTTATAACCAAGTCCGATGATGGTTGTGATGTGTTTGGGTTTAGAAGGATCGACTTCGATTTTTTTTCGAAGTCTTCGGATATGTACCGAGATGGTATTATCAAATTCAAAGTAGTCCTCTCCCCAGACTTCATGACAAATCTGTTCTTTGCTGACGATTTTATTCGCATGACGGACAAGGTACATGAGGAGTTTGTATTCCTTTGCTGTTAAGTCAAGAGGTTCATTATTTTTTGAAACGATGCCGTCTGTAATGGTAATGTTGCCAAATTGGATGGTTTTGGTTGTCGTTTTGAGACGAGCTTTGACACGGAAGGCGACTTCTTTGGCACTAAAGGGTTTGGTAATATAGTCATCAGCTCCGAGTGCAAAACCGAGTAGTCTATCGAATTCTTCTGTTTTGGCTGAGATGAAGAGAACGGGAATTTGACGATGTTGATGGATTTCTTTGATGAGTTGGTGTCCACTTAGATCGGGGAGCATGACGTCAAGTAGGACGAGGTCTGGATTTAAGGCTTTAAGAAGTGATAAGGCTTCAGTTCCAGTTGTGGCATGAAAGATGTGGGAAAACCCTTCATGTTTTAAGACGGTTTCTAGTAGTTCAATAATTTCAATTTCATCATCTACAATTAAAATTTTATTAGAAATCATAAGGTTTCTCCTTTAATTGGTCATTTTTTAGCTCATTATACCACAGAATTTAAAGAGTTAAGATGGATTTAAGATGGTGTTCATAAGGGTGTCAGGTGCGTGAGGTATGATAAGGTTGTCAATCAGATGTTGAAAGGGGAAATTTTGATGCAAGCTATTATGGAAACGGCTTTTGATGTCGTTTATTTATGTACGGTCATCACGCTTGGTATGACGATGGTTCGTAAAGGAAAGACAACGA
>NZ_AEXQ01000123.1:0-5844 GCF_000191865.1 Turicibacter sp. HGF1 | reverse complement strand
TTAATACTCTTCCGATTTTTGCTAGGATGTAGTCGATTGATTTTTCGTCGTTTACGAGGTCGTATTCATTAATATTTAGACGAAGGACTGGTGCGGATGTAAAGTTTTCAATCCAGTCTTCGTAACGACGGTGTAGGTTGTACCAATATTCAACAGGTGTATCGATTTCCATTTGGCGTCCACGTGTTCCAATACGTCCTACAATTTCATCGATATCTCCTTCAAGGTAAATAATTAAATTAGGATGAGGAAAGTACGGAGTCATCACCATAGCGTTAAATAATGAGTTATAAGTATCGAAATCTTCCTTACTCATACTCCCATTATCGTAATTCATTTGAGCAAAAATTGCAGTATCTTCATAAATTGAACGGTCCTGAATAAATCCACCACCGTATTGAAACATTCTTTTTTGTTCCTTAAAACGCTCTGCTAAAAAATAAATTTGTAAGTGGAAAGACCAACGATTAAAATCTTGGTAATACTTTTCAAGATAAGGGTTTCCATCTACCTTTTCAAAAGAAGTTCTAAAATCTAGAGTTTCTGCTAATTTTTTTGTTAACGTTGATTTACCAACTCCAACAGTTCCTGCAATCGTAATAATCGCATCGCGTGGAATTCCGTATTTTTCACATGCCTCGTACATTCTTAATCCTCCTGACCAATCATTTCATCGATTTTCTTGATAACTTGTTGTAAGTGCTTTGGATTATTTACATAATCAAGCTCATCACCATTCAGTTCAATAACCTTAATTTCCTCATGATTTTCTTTTAACAATGCTGTATATTCATGATAAGAATCGATTAAAGTCTGAAGATAATTGGGATCAATATTTTGTTCAAAATGACGGTTTCTCATTTTAATACGCTTCATAATCGTTTCAAGCGTCGCATTTACAATAATAATAACATTTGGCTTAGGAAGATCTTCCTCTAGAATATGATAAATTTTTTGATACTTATTAAAATTATTAACGTCGAGCGTCATCTTACTAAAAATCACATTTTTAAATAAATGATAATCAGATACAACAGATTTCTGATTATCTAAAAAATCTTTTTGAATATCTGTTAACTGTTTATAACGATTCGTTAAGAAAAACATTTCTGTTTGAAATGCCCAAGAATCAATATCATCATAAAATTTATCTAAAAAAGGATTTTCATAAACAATTTCTTTTAAAAGATGATAATTATAATGCTTTGAAAGTAAGGTCGCTAAAGAGGTTTTCCCAATTCCGATAGGACCTTCAATGGCTATAAAATAAGGTTTGTTCTTCATATCTGTCACTCCTGCTACGATAAAAAAAAGAAGTTCGAATTATCGAACTGTGTATCCTAAACGATTAAATGCATCTAAAATATATTTTGGCGAACCGATACTATCGTTGTAACGAACTGATACTAGTTTAAGAGAAAGATTAATATCTAATTTTTCAACCCCATCTAAATTTGTTTCAAAATAACTCTCGATTTTTTTAACATCCTCATCCGTTTTTAAATTTTCAACGTTAATCATGAACGTTTTAACCATCATCCTCACCTCAGACTTTCTTAAGATTTAGTCTTGATAACAGTAATATTTTATCATAGAATAGATGAGAATCATTCATTTTTGTACGAAAAAATTTAATGACTTTGATTAAAGATTATCTAAAGAGAATAAAGTCGTTAAGAAAAGAATAAACTAACAAGGTGGTGACTTATGAAGCACATAACATATATGCAAGCAGCAATAGAAGAAGCTAAAAAAGCGCAAAACCTTGGTGAAGTTCCTATTGGAGCTGTTATCGTCAAAGATGGAGAAATCATCGCTAGAGGTTATAACTTGCGAGAAACAAGTCAACTTTCAAATGCCCATGCTGAAATGATTGCTATTGCAAAGGCTAATGAAATGGTTGGTTCCTGGCGTCTTGAAGATTGTACACTATATGTTACACTTGAACCTTGTCCAATGTGTGCAGGTGCAATCGTACAATCGCGAATTCCAACCGTGGTATTCGGAGCCCATGATCCTAAAGGTGGATGCTGCGGAACTATTTATAATTTACTTGATGAGTCGAAATTTAATCATCGTTGTGAGCTAGTATCCGGTGTTTTAGAAGAAGAATGTGGACAACTTTTGTCAGATTTTTTCAGAAATTTACGCCAGAAAAAAAAGCAGCAGCGTGTTGACAATGAGACTTCAAATTGATATACTAAATGTGTATCAATTGAAACTCTCTTTTGGTACCCTTATTCAATAGGACGTTGTGAACCAGGTCAGGACAGGAATGTAGCAGCCTTAAGCAATTAGTTTTATGTGGGTAAGGGTACCAAAGGGGAGTTTTTTTTATTCCTTAACAGAATTTTAACAAACCCAAAGATTTAAATATGATAAAATGAGCATAATTAGATGGTTTTGGAGGGTTGAATACATGAGCAAGAGAATATTGGTTGTTGAGGATGAGTTTTCTATTCAACGAATTTTACAATACGATTTAACACAATCAGGTTTTTTAGTTGACTTAGCTAGTGATGGTGAGGAAGGATTAAAAAAGGCGCTGGTTAATGATTATGATGTCATTTTACTCGATATCATGTTGCCTAAAAAAGATGGATTTGCAGTTTGTAAAGAGTTACGAGCCCAAAATATTTCAACGTACATCGTCATGCTTTCAGCACGTGATGATGAATTGGACCGTGTATCAGGACTTGATTTTGGAGCAGATGATTATATGACAAAACCATTCTCATCAAGAGAAGTGGTTTCAAAAATTAAAGCCATTATTCGCCGTAAAGAAGTCTTATCTAGTGAAAAAAATAAAAATTATTTAGGATACGGAAGTATTAAATTAGATAATAGTCGCTTTGAAGTATTAGTAAATGGGCAAGTTATCGATTTTACGTTGAAAGAATATGAATTGTTAGAGTTTTTAATTCAACATAAAGGGCAAGCCATGTCTCGGGATGTGTTACTTGATCGCCTATGGGGATTTGAATACGATGGGGATACGCGAATCGTTGACGTTCACATTTTTAAGATTCGTGAAAAATTAAAAGATTATGGAATTAAAATTAAAACGATTCGTGGAATTGGCTATATGCTAGAGGATGAAGTCCATGATTAGTAGTCGCCACGAATTACTGGCCCTCTTCATTGTTTTTATTACCTTACTCATAGTTAATGTTCATAGTGAACCAAGTTTTCCAGTGACAGTTGTTTTTTTATTAGTGCTATTGATCCTAATGTTTATGCAATATCGCCGAGCTATGAAATATTTAGAGCAACTAAGAAAATATGATAAAGTAGCTGAAAGTATTCAGTCTCAAAAAAAATGGAGTATGGTTGCGCCTCTTGTGATTGAACAGCAAGAGGTTTTAGGAATTAAATATAATAAGTTGATGCGATTTATTCAACAACAGGAATATCGAAATCGTCGAAATATGCAAATTATTAGTATTATTACAAATAGCATTGAGGATCCGATGGTTATTTTAAACATTAGTGGTGAACTTGAGTATGCCAATAATCGATTCAAAAAATGGGTTGATTTATCCGCATTAAAAACTGTTTCGTTTAATGAAGTTAAACAACCAGAACTTCGTAAAGTATTAGAAGATGCATTAATTTGTGAAACAACACGAAAAAAAACATTAGAAATTGATCAAAAATTTTATATTTCTACTGCTAATCCAATTTACAACGAACATGATGATTTTAATGGATCGGTTATTATTTTTCATGATATTACTGATCTTCAAAAATATCAAAATCTTCAAAAAGAATTTTTCGGAAATGTTTCTCATGAATTAAAAACTCCAATTAGTGCAATTAAGGGATGTACAGAAATTCTATTAAATGGAGCGAAAAATGACCCGGCGGTATTAGATGAATTTTTAACGATGATTTCAGATGAGAATAATCGAATGGAACAACTTGTTAAAGATTTATTATTGATTAATCGATATGAATTTGATCAGATTAAAATGAAAACTGAAGTATTTTGTTTAAATGAATTGTTGACCGATTGTATTGTTCAACCTTTAAATGTTGCGAAGTTAAAACACCAAAAAATTAAACTTGAAGCACCGGAGCAATATCAAATAGAAGGAGATTACATTCAACTTAAACATTGTTTTCTTAATTTGTTAACAAATGCTATTCATTATTCAGGTGAAAATACAACGATTACCGTTAAAGCCAAAGCAGTAGGGGAATATTATCAAATTCAAGTTATTGATCAAGGCATCGGGATTCCAAGCGCAGATTTACCTCATATTTTTGAACGATTTTATCGTGTGGATAGAGCAAGATCTCGTCATACAGGGGGGACTGGACTTGGATTATCGATTGTTCAGTCTATTATTGAAGCACATAAAGGCCGTATAATGGTTAACAGTGAACTAAATGTAGGAACAACATTTACCGTTTCTTTACCTAAGAAAAAGAAGTAGTTTAAAATAAACTACTTCTTTTTTTATGCATGAAGAACATGGTTAGATACAGAATAAAACTAGATAATCCCTTGTAATTGAGATAGATTTTTAAAAATCTTAGCAGGACCAAGAATGACTAATTAAAAAATATATACCAGACTTCTGTTTCTACATTAGTTAATTTTATCTTAACCGTTTCTTAACAGAAAATTAATATTTCTAAAACAGATTTATATTACAATAACAACATAAGGAAACAGATTTAAAAAATGGAGGAATGAACATAATGAAGAAATTAATGTCTATTATGGCGGCGGCAGCTTTAACTTTTTCACTAGCTGCATGTGGATCAAAAACTGAAACATCAGAACAGCCGCAAACATCAACAGAAGGTTCTAATACTGAAACAACAAGCCTAGGTGTCATCGATGTTGTGAGCCGTGAAGAAGGTTCAGGGACTCGTAGTGCATTCGAAGAAATTATCGGATTTAACGTAGACGGTGAAGATCCAATGACTAGTAATGCAACAATCAAAGATGGAAACGGTGTAGTTGCAACATATGTAGCTGGAAACGAATCAGCAATCGGATACGTATCATTCGTAACATTAGAAGAAAAAGCATCAGAATTAAAAGGATTAACAGTTGATGGAGTTGAACCAACAGCTGCCAATGTATTAGAAGGAACTTACGGTGTGTCTCGTCCATTTATGATGGTATATAAGGATGAAAACCTAACAGATGTTGAACGTGCATTCATCGACTTCTTAGCTTCAAAAGATGGATTAGAAGTCTTAGAGTCAACGGGAACAATTGTTGATACTGCCAATGCAGAAGATTTTGATATGTCTAAATATGATAACTTAACAGGAAATATGACATTAGGTGGATCAACCTCAACTGAAAAAGCAGTAAAAGCTGCAGCGGATGAATTCACAGCATTATTCCCAAAAGTAACTTACACTTATGATGGAACAGGATCTGGAACAGGTGTTAAAAATGCACAAGATGGAACTTACACATTAGGATTCGCATCTCGTGAATTAAAAGAATCAGAAATCGAAAGTGGTTTAGCATACTCAACATTATGTATGGATGGAATCGCAGTTGTTGTTAATAAAGAAAACTCAACAAACGATATCACACTAGAACAAATTCGAGAAGTATACACAGGAAAAATTACTGACTGGAATGAAGTAAAATAACAACAAAAAAACGAGACAACGAGAGTCTCGCTTTTTTTATGCTTTTAAATAGATATAAATTTAATGAAAAGAAATACTTGTATTTTTAGTATCAAAACAATTGTAAATCCATTTAGGTAACGTATCTTTATCGAGCAGCTCCTCTATGAAATTCGATAAAGTTGATTGGAGCCCAGACCACTCCTATCACTTTCTCTTCATTTCTACGATGAGCTAAGT
>NZ_AEXQ01000124.1:0-3805 GCF_000191865.1 Turicibacter sp. HGF1 | reverse complement strand
TAAAAAGTAAAGGAGCCTCTTTCTAAAGAAGGCTCTTTTTACATCGGGTGATAGGGGAAGTAGGAGAGGTTTGGTTTGTTTTTTAGATGAAGAGAAAACAAGTTCACTCCCTCTCATTCGATTAATGATTCAAAGAAATTAAAAAACGCGCTATTACTAATCATTAGCGTTTTTTTTTTGAGGATTAGAAGTTATGGACGTTTAAAGAAATAGTCTGTTCGCTGTGCAATTTTATGAAAGCCCAGTTTTTGATACATGTCTTTTGCTGTATCCTCTTCATCTGTGACTAAATAGATGAGCTGACAATTTTGTTGAATAGCTGTTTCAATCATAGATTTTAAAATAGCCGTTCCAAATCCTTGATGTTGATAGCATGGATTTACACCAAAATCTTCGATTTTAGCTATTTCATCATGAATAAATAAGTCACACTTTCCAATGGGATGACCTTTATAATAAGCGATATAGCAATCCACACCGTCGTTTGATAAGTATACATTTTTGCGTCGAGTCGCACGACGGACACAAAAATCATAACCTAAGGTTTGTTCATCATGAGCTAAATCACATGCGATTAAATCTGCCACAGTATCGATCTGTTTTAGTACCTCAATCACCAAATCATCTCGGTCTTTTAGATTTAAAACTTCTGTCCAATCGAATTGATAAACCCCCATTAAGCTAATCTCACCATTTGGGATAGAATCGATGGGAGGTTCATATGAAACGAGTTTACAAAAATCTTGTGTCTTAAAACAATCTAAGACTTCTTGAGTTATGATATTTGTTGAAATTTTTGGAAGATACGTATAATTATGATCATACATATCGAGTAGTTCGGAATCAGTAAATCGAATTCCATGAACAGTTTTGATTTCTTTTGAAAAACAACGGCTATAGGCCAATTCACAATGAATGATTTTATTGATCATTTTAAACGCTCCATTTCCTCTCATCTCAGACAAGTATAACATATAATGGAAAAAATAAAATAATTACCAATCTTAGAATTTTTGACAGTATCGTCAAATTGGTGACAAAACAATACGGCGAAAGAGATTTTACGAGATAATTAGCAAGGAATTCTTATCCTGATCTTTATATCACAATTGATTCTTATTTAGTAAACTCGAAGGTGTAAGGTATAATGAAGAAGATTAAAGTATTTCGGCAAAATGGGGGGAACAGCAATGCCAAATATCACCTCAATGTTTTTATTATTAGCTTTTATCTGTTTAATGACGGGAATCTTCAGTCCAGATATTGTAATTAAGTGGGGAATTCCACACCTGAAAAATCGTAAAAATATTCTTATTACCTTCAGTGGGGTAATCATAGGATGTTCTTTTTTATACGCATTAAATGAAAATCCAATGATTAGCGTCACTGAAGCAGCTAGCAGTACTCGCTCACAAAGCTCGAAGCCATTAGAAAAAGTGATTTATCAAATAGGTGAAGTGGGAACGTTGCATGAGACGACGCTTGAACTGAATAGTGTCAATCAAACAGAAGAAATTTTATCAATTAACATCGTTCTTCAAAACCATTCTGATGAGGTGTTAGCATATAATCCTTATCAATTTATTCTAAAAACAAATACAGGGGGAAGTTTGGTTCCAAACGTCGATGATGAGACCACCTTAAAGGCCGGGGAATTAGCACCGGGCGATGAAGTGAGTGGAACGTTGATTTATACCTATCCGCTAGATGAGGGATATTCATTCGAGTACCGACCAGTAGCAACCAATGCGTTAGCATCCATTACCTTTGATTTAGAAATTGAGGCATTACAGGTCGTCAGTCAGCCGAAAGTCATGGGAATTGGAGATATGGTCACAAATGAATCGATTGACTTACAGGTCACAAAGGTAGAACGCCTAAATAAAACAGAGTTGAGTACGCCAAAAAAAGGATACGAGTATGTAAAAGTAGACTTAATGTTAAAAAATAAGACTGACGATACGCTTATTTTTTTCCCGTATCATTTTGAACTAAGTGATCAATACAATCAAAAGCTTAAACCCATGGCGTCTTTAATTGAAACGGAAAATTTATTAAAAATGACTGAAATCGTTAGTGGTGGGGTCATTGAGGGAAGTTTAATGTTTGAAATTCCTAAAAACGCTACAAATTTGATGCTTTATTATACACTTCCAACGCTATTTTCAAAAGAAACGCTCAGTGTTAATTTAGAATTAGAACATGAAGTCAAAAATACCTTAACCCCTTCGTTGTCATTTAATGAGAATTGGTTGTTCGGAGAACGACTCGTTCCTATTGAACTAGAAAACATGATTCTAACTGTTTTTTCATATGATAAAGTCAATGAAACAACTTATAGCAAAGCGAAAGATGGAAAATCATTTATTATCATCGATGTACAACTTGAAAATAGAAGTGAGACAGATAAAAACTATAGTGCCTATGATTTTAAATTATTAACGGATAAGGGTGAATTGATACTTCCTAGTTTAACGCTCATTGACAATGATCATGAATTTAAAAGTGGATCCTTGGCAATGGAATCATCAATAGAGGGACTTTTAATCTTTGAAGTAGATGACTTTGATACTCAATTATCCTTAATCTATTCTCCTAGTCAATGGGAACACTCACAAAAACTGGTGATTCCGCTATCATAAAATAAATCACACGCTTTTTACAATTTTCGCCATAAAAAGCGTGTCTTTTTTGTGTCCTAGGTGTATAATATGAATTAATACGGGGTGAGATGATGATTCAATTATTTTTGATTTAGATGGGACGCTTTAACCTTTAAGTGAAACAGGTTCAAATGCCAGGTCTGAAGTTTGATAAATCAGAGAATATTAAATTAATCAGGAAATATCATCACTTATAAGTACCTATTTATATAGGGGATACCGTAGGAGACTAGGAAACAGTAAAAGCAAATGATTTGCCATACTTCTTTGCAGGTTAAGGATTTGGAGCTGTTAAAAAATTCAACTTGTTTAGGTGATTTGGGAAGACATTAATAGTAACGTTGTAGGGGAAATACAACGAAATGAGTGCTTAATTAAGGGGATGAGAAAAATGAATAAAGGGTTATACGATTATTTAGTACAAGAAGAAAATCAGCCGTTAACAGGGTGGAACTTTGATTATTTAGAACGTTCAGGACGTATGGTTGAGTTTCCACTGAAGTGGCATTTACCAACGATTATTAAAGATTATTTTAAAGAGGCTCATTCGGTGTTAGATATGGGAACAGGTGGTGGCGAATTTTTATCATCCCTTGCTCCACTTCCAGCTAAAACAGTGGCAACAGAAGGATATGAACCCAATATTTCAGTAGCGAAAACATGTCTTGAGCCTCTTGGAGTATCGGTTGTTCACGCAAATAGTAATCAGATTTTACCACTTGAATCAAATCAATTTGATATTGTGATCAACCGTCATGAACCCTTTGATGCTTGTGAAGTCGCACGCCTCTTAAACGATGGTGGTGTGTTTATTACCCAACAAGTTGGGGGATTAAATGATTGTGAACTTAATCTTTGGTTAAACGCTGAGCCTTGCGAATTTTCAAATTGGAGCTTACGTACAGCCGTTAATGAGTTAAGAGAAGCTGGATTTCACATTGAAGTCGCAAAAGATGATATCAGTTTAACACGTTTTTATGATATTGGTGCCATTGTGTATTACTTAAAAGTCATTAATCAACAAGTCCCTAACTTTAGCGTAGAGAAATATTATGATCGATTAGAAATTATTCATCGATTAATACACGAAAAAGGTTACGTTGACATAACACGTCATCGATTTTTAATCGTCGCTAAAAAAA
>NZ_AEXQ01000125.1:0-10814 GCF_000191865.1 Turicibacter sp. HGF1 | reverse complement strand
GGGAATGGGTCCCCTGCGCTACGGATGAGGTTGCGAATCGTAGCTTTCCTCCACTAGTAGGGAAAATAAAAGTTTTGAGGGTGTATAAAACTTATCTGGACTTACATATATCGTATCGATTGAAGGGAAGTGATAGTTTGAATATTCTAATCTTAACAGCCAAGTTTGGAATAGGACATGTCTCGGTGTCAGAAGCTATTCGAGAGGAAATTTTATTAACGTATCCTCATGCAACGATTCATGTCGTAGATGTTATTGACTATTTATTTCCTCATCTCAATAAATGGATTTATGGTGGATTTAACTTTATGGTCACGAAATGTGCCTTCATCTATAATATGTTTAACAAAGTAAAAGCTAGATATAGTCATATGCCTTTTAAGACTATTATGACGCATAAGATTGAGCAGATGTTAAAGATGTACGAAGCTAATTTTATTATTACGACTTGCCCAGTATGTCCGCAATATATTTCAACATATAAAGAGATGAAGCAAGATGATATTCCACTCTATACGTATATAACAGATATCATGGTGCATGAAGAATGGATAGCCTCTCAAACAGATTTTTATTTTGTAGGAGCAGAAAAAACTAAATTAGATTTACTTCAAAAGGGTGTATCAGCTTCAAAAATTAAGGTTTGTGGCATTCCGGTTAAGCAATGCTTTAAAGGCCCTTCACAAGAGAAAAAAGACAAGAGGTTAGCAAAACGTGAAGTGTTAATTATGGGTGGGGGACTAGGATTGATTTCATCACCAGATCATTTTTTAAAACAGTTATCAAGGCGAGAAGATATTAAATTAACCATGATTACAGGGCATAATACAAAACTTTGTAGTAGAGTGAAAAAAAGTTTCCGAGTATTGAAGTTATTGGCTTTACCAATCATGTTGCAGATTATATGAAACGTGCTGATTTATTAGTGACGAAGTCAGGTGGGATTACGATGTTTGAAGCCATTCATACACAAACACCACTTTATATTATTAATCCTTTTTTAATACAGGAGATTGAAAATGCAAAATATATTGAAGAGGCCCGTATTGGAAGAGTTATATGGTCAAGTAAGAGACAAGAGGTTACTAGAGACATCTTAGAGTTACTCGAAAATAGGGAAGATCAACAAAGAATGAAAGATAATATGAAAAATATTAACAACCATTTTACCAACTCTAGTCCCCTTTAATATATCCAAAATAGAGGTGAAGATGTTGAGAAAAAAAGTCATTTGGATAGGTTTATTAGGTATTTTGGGGTATGGTGTTATTCCATCTATTTGGGTTAGAATGAAAAGATTAATTTTTAAGAAAACAAATGGGCATACACTTTATTTAACGTTTGATGATGGACCAGATCATTTTTATACACCACAATTATTAGATCTATTAAAAAAGTATCAAGTAAAAGCTACTTTTTTGGTAGTAGGACGGTTTGCTTTAGAAAATCATGATCTAATTAAACGGATTCAACAAGAAGGACATTTAATTGGTTTTCATTCTTATGAACATAAAAATGCTTTATGGAAAACACCATCTTATATGAAGAAAGATTTTGATAAAGGGATAGAAGTTATGAAAGATTTAGGTATTAATGTAAGGTATTATCGGCCACCATGGGGATTAATTAATTGGATGACGTTAGTGCAATTACATCGCTATAGATTACGACTAATCATCTGGCATGTGATGGCTGAGGATTGGCGAAAGAAAAATACAAGTCAAATGATTAAAGTTAAATTAATTGAAAGAACAAGAGCAAACGATATTATTTGTCTACATGATGGAAGGGGAAAGAATCGTGCTCCAATTCACACGATTGAGGCATTAAAAGATGTTATACCGTTGTGGATTTCAAAAGGGTATAAATTTGAAACAATTGATCGGTATACCAGTTCAAATAAATCATCTTCTTTACGAATCTAGACCTTGTAAGTAGCCTATTAGTGTTGCGTATGGCGAAGTTTTGATAAATTTCAACATTGGATAAAGTGACGATCGAAAGAGAGGATAGATTATATAGAAGAACCTTCTATCCATTTATCATTCTGTTAAGTAATTGAGTATAAACTCACTGTACAATATTCTAAAATTAAAACAATTAATAGTGCTGATAACTTATGTTAAAATGTGTAAAAGAACAGATTCATAAGGATTTAAATTACAATATATCTAAATAAAAAAATGACGGTCGTTATTATCAACATCCTGGGTGAAATTATTTCGCCCTTTTTTGTTTATATTTGACAACGCTTTATATTTTACAGAATCTCCTCAATAGTTTGATTGACAAACTTAATTTAAAGTGTTACTCTAAAACATATAGTATTTAAAACTATATGTTTTAGAGAGTGTGACTTTTTAATTTGGAGGAACAGAATATGATTAGAATTATTTCAGACTCATCAACACTTTATTCAGTTAAAGAAGCAAAAAAACACAACTTTGATGTAACACCGTTAAGTGTAACGATTAATAATAAAAGCTACAAAGAATTAGTTGAAATTCAAACAGAGGAATTTGTTAAAATTATCAATGAAGGACATTTACCTATTTCATCACAACCATCAATTGGAGAAGTGGTGGATGTTTATAATCAATATCCTGAAGATGAAATTATCAATATTACATTAGCTGATGGATTATCAGGAACTTATAATTCAGCTTGTACAGCACGTGCAATGGTTGATCATGCTGAAAATATTACTGTCATTAATTCACGAACACTTTGTGGACCACAACGTTACTTAGTTGAAGTGGCGGTTAAATTAGCACAGGCAAATAAAACAAAAGCAGAAATTATAGAAGAACTAGAAAAATTAATTCAAACTTCAAAATCATTCTTAATTCCTAATGACTTTGATTATTTAGTACGAGGGGGACGTTTATCTCCTCTTGTAGGAAAAATCGGTGGATTAATTAAATTAGTTCCTGTTATGACATTATCAGAAGATAGTACGCGATTAGATAAGTTCGCAACTAAACGCACCTTCAAAAAAGCTATTCAAGAAATTTGTGATTGCTACAAAGAAATGGGTGTAAATGAACAGTATAAAATTTATATTACGCATGCTTGCAATGAAGAGTTGGCAAATATAGCTAAAGACGTTATAATTAAAAATATTGAAAATGTTGAAACAGAAATCATGATGTTAACCCCAGTGTTTACAACTCAAGGTGGACCAAACTGTGTTGCCATTCAAGTTATTAAAAAACATGAAATTTTAGGTTAAGAGATAGGAAGAGTTATCATAATGTATATTGAAGAAACTGAGCTAAAAGATATTTTAGATTTTCATTGTCCGAGATATAACGAATTACCGAGCATTGCTCTTTATAAAGATCAAGTGATTCTTTATATCGAAGAGACGTTAAAACCTTTAAATTTAAATCCAGAAGAAAAATTATTAACACCAACCATGCTCAATAATTATGTTAAACAAAAAGTTGTTTCTCCGCCGTTGAATCGAAGATACAATGAAAAGCATTTAGCTTATTTAATTGTTGTGTGCTTGTTAAAACAAGTCTATAGCCTGACGGAAATTTGTGAGTTAATAAAAAATCAAATTGGGAGCTGCCCGACAGAGGTGGCATATGATTTATTCTGTGATGAACTTGAAGATGCTCTAAAATATGTTTTTAGTCGTCGTAATCAAGAGCTTTCAACACCAGATCCGGTCACTCTTGAAAGAGAAATCGCACAATCTGTTGTGCTCTCATTAGCCAATAAATTATTTATTCAAAAATATTTAATTGAAAAACGAAAAATGAATTAGTAATTTAACCTAATTATAATAAAAAAATTCTCTTGGAGCGTTAATCTCCAAGGGAATTTTTTATTTCTCAATTTCAGTTAAGTTATTTAACTTTTGAATTAAACAATCAATAGCCTCAACATAGTCAGAAACAATACGATTCGCAATATCATTTGCTGCATCTTCACTATAAAGATGTCAGGTTGCATTTTTATCTTCTAGCAGTCTAATCCATAGTTGTTCATCATCAATCAGGTTATTACTGTATGATTTTTTATAAATCATTTGTGGAAAAGTCACTTCTAACGTGATATCAGAGTATTTGAAAAAGTCTTGTTGTGTTTTATGTGTTAGTTCATAAGTAAATTCAAATCTTTGAATTAAAGATATCATTGTTTCCGTCAGATAAAAGAAGAAACTTCTATTAATCGAGCATACGCTTTTTTCAAGTTTGTAAATTTATACTGTAACTTTTTCATAGATTATCATACCTTCTTTTAGTACTTGAGATAACAAATAAGAGTTACATCAAATTCTAGAAGTGTATTTCCCTTTGTATTAATTTCTTCAACAAATAAAGAAATGGAGCCTGTTGAATACACTGCTAAATCGATATCGCTTTGTTAATGATTATCTCCGCGTTCCCGTGATCCAAAAAGTAAAATTTTTGAGATGTTATCGTAATTTGCTGCAACGATTTTAATTTCTTCTATAATTTTTTCATTCAGATTCATTATGTTCACCTTATTATAGTGATGGTAAAGAGTAGGATATTTAATAAGTTTATTATAGCCTAATGTTAGGAAAATGAGGGATAGACTTATAGGTAGAATTAAAATGTGGATAAATCTAGAAGTTTTAGTTTAAACTTGTTGACACTTGTGTATAATTAGACTATCGAAGGGGGTTACGGTTATGTATAAAGTGTTAATTGTTGAAGACGATGAAACCATTGCTATGTCACTTCAGAAGGTGCTAACTCAGTGGGATTATGATGTGAAGTGTGTAACAGATTTTAAAGAGGTTATGAACGACTTTATTAATTTTAATCCTCATCTTGTTTTATTAGATATATCACTTCCATATTTTAATGGGTATCACTGGTGCGCTGAAATGCGTAAGTTATCTCAAATCCCAATTATTTTTATTTCATCGATGTCCGATAATATGAATATCGTCATGGCAATGAATATGGGAGGCGATGATTTTATCTCTAAACCTTTTGATTTAACGGTTATGGTGGCGAAGATACAGGCTTTACTTAGACGATCATATTCTTTTTCAGGAACATTGAATGTGATTGAGCATCAGGGAGTTATTTTGAATTTGAATGATGCAACAGTTGAATATCAGCAGACTAAAATTGAACTAACCAAAAATGAATTTAAAATATTACAATTACTTTTAGAAAACAAAAGTAAAATTGTCAGTCGTGAAGAAATCATGGAGTGCCTGTGGTTAAGTGATAGCTTTATTGATGATAATACTTTAACCGTTAATGTGACTCGTTTAAGAAAAAGGTTAAATGATATCGGATTAGAAAACTTTATTAAAACGAAAAAAGGGATTGGCTATATGGTGGAATAGATGAAGGATGATAAAAGATAAGTATTTCTAAATAATAGGAATGAGTGGTTGAAGAAGGAGTAAGAGATGAATAAATGGAAAATTTTTGTGGCATATATAAAAGATCAGTTGAAACTGATTTTATTGAATGTTTCCTTTTTAATCAGCGCATGCATTATTTTTATGCTTTATAATCTTCATTTTGAAGCTATCTTTTACGTTATGTTTTTATGGTTATTTGTCGCTTTTATTTATAGTCTCTTTGATTTTTCTAACTACTATCAAAAGCATCAGCAATTACAAGTTATCAAAAAGGAAATTGAGGTTCATTTAGCGACGCTACCTATATCCAATCGATTGATTGAACAGGATTATCAACAAGCATTGTGTCTTCTGCAAGAGGAACGATTAAAGATTAAACTTCAATTTGATAATAAGCAAACTGAGATGATGGATTATTATACAATGTGGGCACACCAGGTTAAAACACCAATTGCAGCGATGAAATTATTAGTTCAAACAGAACCAAGTTCTGTAAATAAGGAGTTACTAGAGCAAATTTTTAAAATGGAGCAATATGTTGATATGGTACTTGGGTATTTAAGAATCGATGAAATGTCAGCTGATTTAATGTTACAAAAATATCGGCTGTCTGATCTTGTGAAGCAGGTGATTCGAAAGTATGCAAGTCAGTTTATTCGAAAAAATATAAAGCTTGAGTTTCAAGAGATGGAGACTATTGTTATTACTGATGAAAAGTGGTTGGTGTTTGTACTTGAACAATTATTGTCAAATGCTTTAAAGTACACAAACAGGGGGACGATTTCTATTTATATGGATTTTATTAATCCAAAAATGTTGGTCATTGAAGATACTGGAATTGGAATCGCCGAAGAGGATTTGCCACGTATTTTTGAAAAAGGCTATACGGGATATAATGGACGAATGGACAAAAAGGCGACGGGAATTGGTCTTTATTTGTGTCACAAAATCTTGAATAAACTAGGTCATAATGTTGAGGTGACATCTGAAATAGGTGTTGGAACTAAGGTAATGATTGATTTAAGTCGCAAAGAATCAAGGTATGAATAAGCAACCTTACATCAATGTAAGGTTAGCAGTTGGAAATGTAAGACCATGAAATGGCAGAGCATTTCCTTTTTTCTTATAATAAAACTATAATCGAGTTTAGAAAAGGAGGACGTGCAATGTCATTACTTGAGGTGAATCATTTAAAAAAGGTGTACACAACACGTTTCGGGGGAAACCAAGTTGAGGCGTTAAAGGATGTTAATTTTTCAGTGGAATACGGTGAGTATGTAGCCATTATGGGAGAGTCTGGTTCTGGGAAAACAACGCTGTTAAATATTTTGGCGGCACTTGATAAACCGAGTAGCGGAGAGGTTTTATTAAATGGAAAAAATATTATTGGGATTAAAGAGGGACAGATGGCGGCATTTCGCCGTGAACATTTAGGATTTGTTTTTCAAGATTTTAATTTACTGGATACCTTCTCATTAAAAGATAATATTTTCTTACCCCTTGTGTTATCAGGAACTCACTATAAGGAGATGATGGCACGATTAACACCCATTGCCAACACACTTGGAATTTCAGAACTTTTAGAAAAGTTCCCATATGAAGTATCAGGTGGGCAAAAGCAACGGGCGGCAGTTGCTCGTGCTTTAATTACAAATCCAGAACTTATATTAGCAGATGAACCGACAGGGGCTCTTGATTCGAAATCAACGGATCAGTTACTCGACTTATTCACGACTATTAATGAATCTGGTCAAACCATTGTCATGGTAACTCATAGTACGAAAGCAGCAAGCCATGCAAATCGTGTATTGTTTATTAAAGATGGGGAGGTATTTCATCAATTATATAAAGGTTCAATGTCAAACGAGGAGATGTTTGAGAAAATTTCTCATTCCCTAACGGTCATGACTACTGGGGGGCGAACTCATGAATAAGTTTCTTTATCCTAAACTTGCTTGGATGAACATTAAGAAAAATAAGCAAACGTATATGCCATATATTCTGACTTGTATTGGCACAATGATGATGTTCTATGTGATTCATGCCATTTCTTTAAATGATGGATTACTTAATATGCCAAATTCTATGTCTTTACAAAGTATTTTATCAATGGGCGTTGTGGTCATCCTCATTTTTTCAGTTATCTTCTTACTGTACACGAATAGTTTTTTAATTAAGCGACGTAAGAAAGAACTTGGTTTATTTAATGTGCTAGGGATGGAGAAAAAACATATTGCTTGGGTATTGTTTTTCGAAACCCTCTTTACCTCGTTGATTAGTTTAGCATTTGGATTATTCGGGGGGATTATTTTAAATAAATTAATGTTCGTCCTACTACTAAGGTTATTAAAATTTGATATTCCACTAGGCTTTGAACTAGATATGGCATCTATTGAATTTACAGCGCAATGTTTTAGTCTTATCTTCATTCTGACGTTGATTTGTAACTTAGTTCAAATCTGGATGTCTAAACCAATTGAGCTATTAAAAGGTGGACAGGTTGGGGAAAAAGAACCGAAAACAAAATGGATTAGTGCCATCATTGGTGTTCTTTCGTTAGGAATTGGATATGGGATTGCTTTATCTGTTGAGACGCCTCTTGCTGCTATTCCTTTGTTTTTAGTCGCTGTTATCTTTGTCATGATTGGGACGTATGAACTATTTACAGCTGGAAGTATTGTGGTGTTAAAACTACTTCGAAAAAATAAGAAAATCTATTATAAAAAACATAACTTTATTGCGATATCAGGCATGATGTATCGTATGAAACAAAATGCTAAAGGATTAGCGAATATTTGTATTTTAAGTACGGCTGTGATTGTCATGTTATCTACAACGGTTTCACTGTATGTTGGGATGGAAGAATCGTTACATACTCAATATCCACAGGATGTTTTCCTTCGAGGAAATGATGTCAATGATGAAAAGATTAATCGTATAAATCAAATATTAGATGATAAAGTTAATGAATATCAGATAAAGCTTAAAGATGAGTTTCATTATAAAAGTAAATCGATGATGGCGACGTTAAAAGACGGAAACTATGCTTTAGGCCAAAATATAAGTTCTGATAGTTATTCATTTGGATTTATCTCAATCGATGATTTTAATCGATTAGAACAAACTGATATTCAGTTGAGTGTTGATGAGGTTCTAATCTTTTCAATATCGGGAACGTATGGAAAAGATTCAATAATGATTAATAATCAGGTATATCAGATTAAGCAGGAATTTGATGAAGTCAGTTTTCAACCCAAACAAGAAAATTCACTTTTTCCAGTCTATCTTTTAATCGTCAATGATATTCAAATTTTTGGCGAAGAGGATGTGTATTATAGTGTAGGATTTAATGTGGATAACACAGATGAAGTATCAGTAGAGTTTGTAGATTCCCTAAACACTGAATTTAGATTGAATTCCATTGATGCGTATGTTTCAGGGGCAGCATCGAGTCGAGCTGACTTTTTGATGAGTTATGGCGGATTATTTTTCTTAGGAATTTTCCTCGGAACACTCTTCTTAATGGCAACTGTGTTGATTATTTATTATAAACAGGTTTCAGAAGGTTACGATGATAAAGAGCGTTTTGAAATTATGCAACGTGTGGGGATGAGTAAACAAGAGATTAGAAAAACGATTCGTGTTCAAATTTTAATGGTCTTTTTCTTACCACTTATCTTCATGATGATTCATATTGCGTTTGCCTTCCCGATTATTACAAAGTTACTCGCTTTGTTCGGATTGATGAATACCCAACTTTTTTTAGCAGCTACGATTGGAACGATTGTCATCTTTGCTAGTATCTATGCATTAATCTTTAATTTAACAGCTAAAACATACTATAAAATTGTAGAATAAATAACGTTTAAACCCGATTAAATCCCCATCGATTTAATCGGGTTTATTTTGTTGTTATTAGTTATAAAACTGTCTAATAAAAGTCCACTGTTTATGAGATTTGTTCACTAAAGAATTAAAAATGAAAGTGCTATAATGATGCTAGCTAACATAGGGTTAGTCTTTTATGGAGAACTAATTAAAGGATAAAGAGGTGGACTAGTATGAGTTTAAAGTATGTATTTCCCAAGGATTTTTGGTGGGGAACGGCAACTTCAGGACCGCAAAGTGAGGGAGGTGCTGATGTAGATGGAAGAGGGCAATCTATTTGGGACTATTGGTTTGAAATTGAACCAGAAAAATTCCATAATCAAGTTGGACCAAAAGATACATCGACTTTTTATGCTAACTATAAAGATGATATTCAGTTATTAAAAGAGACGGGGCATAACTCATTTAGAACATCGATTCAATGGAGTCGTTTAATTCCTGATGGGATTGGTCGAGTAAATCAAAAGGCAGTAGATTTTTATAATAATGTTATCGATGAGTTAATTGAAAATGGTATTGAGCCATTTATGAATTTATATCATTTTGATATGCCAGCCACTATGCAAGAAATGGGTGGATGGGAAAATCGTGCGGTTGTAGAGGCTTATGCTGAGTATGCTAAGGTCTGCTTCGAATTATTTGGAGATCGTGTTAAACACTGGATCACATTTAATGAGCCGATTGTTCCGGTTGAAGCGGGTTATTTATATAATTGGCATTATCCAAATGTCATGGATGGAAAACGCGGGATTCAAGTCGCCTTCAATACGATGTTAGCGAGTGCAAAAGCAATAGAAGTTTATAAAAGCTTAAATTTAGATGGCCAAATCGGGGTTGTTTTAAATTTAACACCGTCTTATCCACGTTCGATTGAAAATCCTGATGATGTTAAAGCTGCACATATTGCGGATTTATTCTTTAATAATAGTTTCTTAGATCCATCAGTTAAAGGAGAGTATCCAAAAGATTTAGTTTCATTATTAAAGGAACATGATGTATTACCTCAATATGAAACAGAAGACTTAGAGGTTATTAAACATAACACAGTTGATTATTTAGGGGTAAATTATTATCAACCTCGTCGAATTAAAGCAAAAGAAAGTGAAGTTAATAAAGACATCTTTATGCCAGATTGGTTCTTTGACTATTATAAGATGCCAGGTCGTAAAATGAATCCTCATCGTGGATGGGAAATTTACGAAAAAGGGATTTATGATATCTGTCTTAATATAAGAGATAATTATGGTAATATTCCATTTTATATATCTGAAAATGGGATGGGAGTTGAAGGGGAAGAACGATTTCTAAATGCCGATGGAATGATTGAGGATGATTACCGTATTGAGTTTATTCAGGATCACTTAGCATGGTTACATAAAGCGATTCAAGAGGGGGCCAACTGCAAAGGATATCATCTGTGGACGTTTATTGATTGCTGGTCATGGTGTAATTCGTATAAAAACCGATATGGATTAATTTCACTGGATTTAACGACGCAAAAACGGACGATTAAAAAGAGTGGTCACTGGTTTAAGCAATTATCTGAACAAGGGGGATTCTAGTA
>NZ_AEXQ01000126.1:0-6443 GCF_000191865.1 Turicibacter sp. HGF1 | reverse complement strand
AAAAATCATGCTGTTTTTTTGTATATTATTCTACTCCTCGATGGTAGTGTCCTTTTGTATAATCTTGTGTTTGTTTATACTGTTCTAGCCAGTCAACATCAATATTCTTTGTTTGTAAGGCTGTTTGATAAGCAGTAATCGCCTGATGCATTTCTGCTTCTGTTTCATTTGTGAATTCTAAACGGAATTTAGAGACTCCCATTTTTTGAAGCTCTTGTAAGAATTCGATGAGGATTAAGTGCTGTGAATTAAAAATTTCTGTGATACAGTTTCCTGTGCGAAGCAGTGGAAGAATTTTGTTTTTGCGATCGCGTAGCCCAAATGGTGTGGTTAGACATAAGCGACAGAATTCTTGGTTTGGCTGGTTTAAAAGCTTCACAGGACAATGTTTAGTAATCATCATCGGAATTCGTGCAAAGACTATTGCTTCTACTGGTAAAGAGGCGTATTTTAACAGTGTACGTATTTGTTTTTGGTTGATTTCATAAGATAAAGTCGTTTGAGTGATTCCCAATTGTTTTAAAGCTTCGATACTTTGCACATTATTATTATTGAAAGCAAAATCACTCATTAGGTTGTATCCTGAATCCTTTAGTGCCTCTAGCATTCCGTATTCACCTAACATAACGGTTTGTAATGGTAATGATTCCAGAATCTCAACTGTTTCTTTAATTTCTTCATCGTTAATGATGCGTGGAAGTTGCGGAATGATGGTTTTATTGTATTGTTGTGCTAATTCCACTGCCTTTTTTAATGTTTTAATTTCTTTATAATAAATGGTTTCGATGTCTTGGCGTTCAAGGATTGTTTTTAACTGTTTTAGGTTTCTTACACTAACGCTAAGTGTTGTCGTTTCTGAATGTTTTGCAGGTTGTGGATTCGTGAGAGTGACGTGTGTTTTTTCACGTGTTTCAAAGTGGCGACTACGTTTTAATTCTAGTTGCCCAAGCACCTCGCGACGGATTTTATTAATCACAGAAATCGGCATGGTCACAGATTCATCCATATTCACGCTCAAGTAACCAAACTTAAATGGCGTGCTACCTGTTTTTTCAAGCTGTTGTTTGAGTCGTTCTTTTGAAAGCGGGGTGTTACTTGCAGCTTCGAAAAGTTCTTCCGTTTCAACGGTTACCATGTTTGAAGCGTCATCCCAAACCATGATACGCAGTGGTTCTCCAAGTTTAGCACTAACTTCTCCATAGATGTCGATTTTAGGAACTGTTTTCTCAGTGACTTCCACACGTTTTGCTAGGGAAACGGATGTCGTTTTGTAGACTGGCATGCCTTTAGTTACAGGGAATGGGCAGTCTAAATCAACGAGACCTGGATTGGCAAGTTTGACGTCTTGGCCTTTAACAAACATTTTTTGTACTTGAAGTCCTTGATCTTTTTGTCCGACGAATCGTAGTCCATCTCCTACTTCTAAGGCTGACGTGAGTTTGAGGGTTACGCGTTTTCCTTTGACGTTTGCCACTTCTCCAATTTTGATTCCTTTATGGTTTGGACGGTCAGCACTCATCCAGTTGAGACCTTTTTCACCAAACAGGAATCCTTTTGTGAATCCGCGACTGAAGATTTGGTCCATGTCGGCATGGGTTTGTTTTGATAGTTTGACTTTTTTGTTTTCTAGGTATTGGTCAATCGCCTCTCGGTAGGCTTTGACAACTGTTGCAACATATTCTGGCTTTTTGAGGCGACCTTCAATTTTAAATGAGGTTACTCCCGCTTCAATTAGTTCTCCAATATGGTCAACTGTTTTTAAATCGCGTGGGCTTAAGATGAAGTCTCCAACGTTTGAATCCAGTGTTTCACCACTTTTAAGGTCTACTAGTTCGTATGGCAGACGACATGTTTGGGCACAGGCACCACGATTTCCACTGCGTGCTCCTATCATACTACTCATTAAACATTGTCCTGAGTAACAAACACAAAGGGCACCGTGTACGAAGACTTCTAAATCGATATCAACGGCTTGTTTCATCGCTTTGATTTCTTCTAGTGTATTTTCACGGGCAACGACAACTCGGTCTGCTCCGAATGATTTTGCAAATTCTACTCCTTTTGTATTATGAAGTGTCATTTGGGTACTGAAGTGTAATTCGAAGTCTGGATATAGTTCTTTGACTAGATGAGCGACTCCGATATCTTGAACGATGATCGCATCAACGTCGTTTAGGTATAAAAAGTGAATATATTCTTGTAAGGCTTCGAGTTCTGCATCAAAAATTGTCGTATTCACAGTAACGTAAACTTTGACACCATGTAGGTGACTGTATTTGATTGTTTCAATTAGTTCTTCGTTTGAAAAGGCTGCTTCTTTCCTCGCGCCAAATGCAGATCCTCCCACATAGATGGCATCTGCACCATTTGAAACGGCGGCTAGTAATCCTTCGCGGTGACCCACTGGTGCTAATAATTCAATTGTAGACATATGATCCGCTCCATTTTTCAACTTTTATTTTCATTCATTGTAACATAATTCAGTTTTAGTTACCAATGACCTGTTAATAGATTTTTAGTTAAAGTTAGGATTTACTTATATAAATTTTGTAAAAATTAATATACTATTAATTGTATTCTACTGTCGTCTATTATAAAATTATGTAGTTATTCTGAGACTACTTATATAAACTATAGAAACTAGGTGAAGAAAATGGGTAAGGCAAAAGATGCTCGTGCTAAGAAGTACGGTTGTTTAAAAAGCTTTCTTATAATGGTATTAGTATTATTAATTTTAGCTGGGGCCGGTTATGTCGGGGCACATTTTATGTTATCGAAGCTTGATCGTCAACAACTAAATGACTTAACAATTTCTGAAGAGGTTTTAAGTAACAAAAAAGGTTCTGGGGTAACTAATATCGCATTATTTGGGGTGGATTCACGCGAGGATGCTTATGAAAATACGCGTTCGGATGCGATGATGGTTTTATCCTTTAATAACAAAACAAATAAAGCTTATATTACATCATTAGTTCGCGATACTTATGCTTATATTAATGAACAACATGGTTTTGAAAAATTAACACATGCTTATGCTTATGGTGGGGCAACTCTTGCTGTTCAGGCGATTAATCAAAACTTTGACCTAGATATTCAAAAGTATGTGACGGTTAACTTTAATGCCGTTGAGCATATTATCAATAAATTAGGCGGGATTGAGGTTGATATCCAAGATTATGAGTTGACTGAATTAAATCGTGTCATTGCAGAAATGAATGTTGAAGTTAGTGGTGAGCCAGCAGACTTAATTGATGGAACTGGAGTGCAGACATTAAATGGTCGTCAAGCTGTTGCGTATATGCGTATCCGTAAGGTGGGTAACGGAGATTATGAACGTATGGAGCGTCAACGACATGTCATTACGTTAACGATGCAAAAGTTAATGAGTTATAATAAAGTTAAACTACTCGGTTTAGTGGATGATTTCTTACCATATATTCAAACAAATTTAACAACAAATGAGATTATTTCTCTTGGAACTCAATTCTTAATGAGTGGCGTTACAGATGTTGAACAATTACAACTTCCAAGTACGGAGTTAAGTTATGGTGGAATTTTAAATGATGGTCTTTATTATTTAGTTCCTCGTACATTAAGCGACAATGTTATTGAATGGCATGATATTGTCTATGAAATGTCTGACTATCAACCATCTAGTACGGTTGCAACTTATAATCAGAAAATTATTAATAATACGGGTATCAAATAAAAGTGGCGGTCTCTTATGAGATCGCTTTTTTTGTCGAATCTTTTGAATATACGCTGGAAGATAATCATACTATAATATCTTTAAGCCAAATGATGAAGGAGGAATTTCTATGTATTTTCTTCTGGCGATTTCAATGGTTGCAATCCCTCTCCTACTCGTTCAATGGGCATATATGAAATGGGTCGGCGTGACGAAGGAAGCGACTCATCACAAGTCAAGTGATTATGTAGATGAAGCGTTCAAGATGAATTTCATTCAAGGTAAAGTAAATAAGTAAAAGAGACTACTCAAGCGAGATAGTCTCTTTTATTGTTAAATGATGTATTTGATTTCGTAAGGAATTTCTAGATGGCTAAGTCCGAATTCGAAGAGTTCTTTGATTTCAGCCATGGTTTCTTTTGAATAGACGTATTTTCCATATCCAAATTGTCCGTATTTATAGGTTCTTTTTTCATCATCCATTGGTAGTTTCGTTTCTTCAAAAATTTGCATGATGTGGTTTTTGGCTGTTGGGGTGTAGCGATGGGAGATGATTTCAAAAGTGATGGGGGTTTTTAGTTCTTCTTTTGGGAGATAGTCTTTTAGCATCTTGATGAGCATTAAGTAGTCTTCTTTCCAGTGCGGATAGATAAAAACGGGTGCGATTAAGAAACCGACTGGATATCCGGCTTTAATGGCTTTTCTAGCAGCTTCAATTCTTTGTTTTGCACGCGGTGTAGAGTGTTCAAAGCTTTCGATTACCGTATCCGTGTTAATTGAGAATCTCATTTCGGTGTGGCCATTATGTTTTAGGAAGAGCAAGTTATCGATGTCGGTAAATTTGGTGACGAATCGGAATCTGGCATTTGGTTCTTTGGCAAAGAATTCGATGGCTCTTTCTAAAGCATGGGTATAAGGTTCGACTGGAACAGGGTCTGAGGTTGCAGATCCTTCAAAAATAGTTGGGTTAAACTTCCCAGTTTGGATATAGCGTTTAGCTTTTTTGAGAATATCTTCTTCATTGACATAAATACGAGTAAATGGCTTATCTTTTAGATTAGTATTTAAATAGCAGTACTCACATTTTCCAATGCATCCGGTAACGAGTGGAAGTTGATAGTGAGCAGATGGTTTACATGATTGGAATTCGAGTGTTCGTCTGACACCAACGACGAGAACTCGTTTTCCGGTTTCGTATTTTTCTTGTGGAGTTTTCCCCCTTAAAAAATTGACCCGATTATTTTCTAATATTTCAACTGGAACTCCATGTTCTAAGAACTGTCTTTGCAATTCTTTTCCTAGTTTATAGTCTAATGCTTCTTTTTCGATGTAAACTTTTTTTGGAATAAACAAGATACTTCACCTCCTAATGCTTAGTATTTATCGATTTTTGTAAAGTATTTGTTTTTTTAGTTGGAAGATGCTTGTTTTTATCAATTTAATAAAAAAGATGTATCCATTAGGGATACATCCTCTTTTTTTAGATTCGATTGGCCGCTTTTAGGCGGTTATAGCGACGTGTCATATAAATTTGAAAAAGGGCGGCTGATGGAATCGAAACGATCATTCCAAGCATTCCAAGATAGTGTCCACCTATTAAGATGGCGATAAGAACCCAGACTGGGTTGAGTCCAACGCTATTGCTTAGAAGTTTAGGTTGGATGACGTTGGCATCAAGTTGTTGGTAGATAGTTAGTAAGACGAGAGATAATATGGCCATCTTAAGGCTTGAGAAGAGCCCAAGAAGACCTCCTAGTACGGCACCAAGTATTGGTCCAACATAGGGAATAACGTTAGCAACACCGGTAACGAGTCCAACGAGTAGTGCAAAGGGATGACCGATGGCAATTAAAATAAGGGATGAGAGGATCCCTGCCAAAATGGCAGCAATAAGCTGGGCAATTAAGAAGCCACCAAAGACGGCATCTAAATCTTTTAGGAATTGTTGGCTTCTTTTGAGTCCATTTGGTGTGAGTAAGGTTTGTCCGGCTTTGTAGACTGATCTTGTTAGTGTTTCTTTATCTTTAAGGAAGTAAATGGATAGGATAATGGTTGTTAAGACACTAATAATAAATCCTGTCATATTTGTAATCATGCCGGTTCCAAATTGAAGGATTTGGGTTGCGATATAGCTTAATAAGTTGGTAATGGCACGTGTGATTTCATTAATTTGTTCTTCTGTTATAAAAGATTGAATATATGGACTAATGTCATCTATATATTTGTTGAAGGTCTGATGCAGAGCTGGAATTGAGTCGACTAGTAGTTTTAGGTTGGTGATAATAGGCGGAATAATCGTATTAAATAATAATAAAATTAGCATTACAACGAGAGAGACAACAATTAAAAGACTGATTCCTCGTGAAGCACCTGATGAAAGGTCCCTTTTCATAAGTTTTTTAGTCATTTTTTGGAGATTTTTTTCGACGAATACGGTTGGTTTCCATAAGATGTAGGCAATCGCAAATGCAATGATAACAGGGGTGATGACAGCCATGAATTCTTTGATAGCTGCGATAATCAATTGAAGATTTTGAATGAGATTGAAGGCAAGAATCAAAGCTAATCCAACGGTAAAGGCCATGATGCTGTATAGGAGTTTTTTATTGTTTTTTAGATGTGCAAACATGTGATTCCTCTTTTCTAACGTAAAATATTAAACCAATTTTACCATTTAATCGAAGATAAATAAAATCTAAATTGTCTTTTTATTTCATCCAATTTACTTTAGTGATAACAAAAAAGAATCCAATAG
>NZ_AEXQ01000127.1:0-13313 GCF_000191865.1 Turicibacter sp. HGF1 | reverse complement strand
AAACAGTCATCTTAAAATGACTGTTTTTATTTTTGTATGCTGCGTTATAGTACAGTTACTAGCTCTTTTTTATAAGTAAGGTCTTAATTCATGTAGTAGTTTTTCTTCTATTTTAATGAGTTGATTAGCAAGATCTTTGATATCGCTTGTTGCGGCGGGATATTGGTTAAGATATTTAGCAATAGATTTAATTCCCATGTTGCATCCATCTGTTACGATATCGGCTATTTTTTCATCAACATCACCTGTTAGTAGTTTAACATTTGTACTCATCCAAGACATTGCTTTTGCAATAGGGTTGGGTTCTTTATCAGAATCGTGAGCTTCCATTAGTTTTTGGTGTGTTAAGTCACCGAATTTTTTATGTTCTTCAAGAGAAGTAGTTAAAGTATTACGTAGGTTCTCATTTTTAACTTTTTCTAGAACCTCATTTAAACTCTCAACTGCCATTTTAGTTCCAGAATTACATTCATTTAATAGTTTAATTGAATCTTGATTAGGCATTAATATAACCTTCTTTCTATTTCATATTTAATATTATTTGCTATTTTAATGAAGGGTATTCCAATAAAGAACTAAGAATATTTAATCTGATACAGAGTGTCTAATTTTGAATTTAGACATAGGATACTATAGGACAGATTTTAATATTAAGTGCAACATAAAAAAAACTCATAAATAAGATTATTGTTATAGAATGAGTTACCACACCAAATTCTTAACAAGGAAATTTATTGATAAGTTATAGACATCTTAAGACATTCGAGGGGACCCCTATAGAGGTGCTTTCGAAAATGAGATATTTAGTGAGATAAATGACTCAATGATTTCTCCTGAATTAAAACGAAACACTCAGGAGATGTATCAGGCTGAGTCCACAGATGAATTAAGCAAGAAAAGACACTTAATTCATTATCGTTCAGAGAAGAAATCCAAAGAAGTCATTTCCCTATATTATTTAACATTAACTCAGTCGCTAGACCAGATTTTTAATACAGTTTTAAAAGGGATTATTTCATTTTATGCCATTTATCGTTGATGATGGAGCATTTTGTTAGAAGATTTAAGTTGTTTAAAATAAACAGGAAAGCCTTGAAAATTATGAGAAACTAACTTTAGAACGTCGATTTATCAACGTTCTAAAGAAGTGAAAAACATAAAAGATTTAGGAATAGTGTGAAGCAAGTATCCTCCTTTGATGGTGATGGGCAATAGATACGATTATTTCAAGTCGTATTTAAAGTAAAGGTTGTTTATCATCATTTGTAGAACACCAAATCCATTATTACATCGCTATTAAAATATAAAATTTCTCAGAAATGGAAATGTACAAAGCGCTAAGTCAATTAAATGAAAACTATCATCTATAAATCTTTAAAACCGACATAGTGATTGAGGGAAGGGGTTGCTTGTTACTCACAACTTGAATCAGAATTAAAGATACCTATTTATTTTGTAGATGCTTATTCATCAACGCCTATGAAAATGTTTAGGTGGGAAATTTTCATTCGAACTATTTGAGGAGAAAGTGTTGTACCTGTATTGAATTCGTCCTAGGGAAAAGTTTATAAGGAGGGAATGTGATGGCAACTATAGAGGTTACAGGCTCAGATATGACTATTCAAGAAGCAATTAATAATGCTAGTCCAGGAGATAAGATTCAAGTTCAATCAGGGATTTATAGAGAGAATTTATTCATTAATGTGGACAATCTTACCATTGTTGGTGACGGAGAAGTTATTCTTGATGGAACTGATCAGGGGTTAGTCGGAATAACTATTGATGCTAATGAGGTTATATTAGCCAATTTGACTTTTCAAAACTTTACAATAGGAATTTTATCAATTGGGGATAAGAATGTCTTCCATCATGTTAAATCTGATAGTAATGTAGGAAGTGGATTTAAAATCAGTGGGCATCTTAATACTGTAAGGCAATGTCAGATAAACAATAATCAAGATAAAGGGATTATATTGTCTGGAAGAGAAAATTTATTTTATGAAAATAGTTTAGAAGGAAATAGAAGAGGTGGCTTTTTAGCGGGACCCGGAGATTTTAGGGAAAATATTATAGCTAATAATTACTTTGACGGTAATGGAAACTTTGCCATTAACATTAACACAACTTATTCCGATAAAAATATTGTTTATACTAATCTTATTCAAAATTCATCTAATGGTATTATAGTGAAAAGAGGTCGTTTTTTTATTGGTTTAAATACGATTACGAACATTAATCAGATCGGAATAATGATCGAGGGAAATTACTCAATTATATTTAAAAATACATTGATTAATTCAAAGAATGGGATAATGTTAAAAGCTAACGATAGCTCAATTATAGAGAATGTTGTGGAACATATAAATAATACTGCGATTTTAATTCAGGGAAATAGAAATTATGCCAGACAGAATACGGTAAGCCAATTTCATGATGTAGGGATATTAGTTAATGGATTCTCCAATACATTACGATGCAATACTCCATTGACTTCAGTTGTTAATTATTCTGCCACTGGAGAGAATAACGTAGCAAATGATACGACTTGTGATACACTAGCGAATGGTATACAGGAAATTAATCTAGATAACTTAACAGACGGCTATAAGGGATTGCTAGAGTTATTTTATAAGAATTTCTAGTAAATATTTAAAAATGATTTAATGGTCATTTAAGTTCCCTATCAATAGCGAATTTTTGGCGCATACTAATTGAGAAGGATACCAGATTCCAGTTCAAATCACCGTTTGTCAATATGTACAGAATATGATAGTATATAAGAATATATTTGGCTTTTTATTGTAAGAAAAGTCAGATGCTACAACATTAACTGGAGGAATGGATTTTATGTTACCAAATTGCCCAAAATGTAATTCAGAATATACATATGAAGATGCAGGAATGTTAGTGTGCCCAATGTGTGCTTATGAGTGGAGTCCAGAAGCAGAAGCTGAAGCAGCGGAAGCTAACGTGATTCGTGATGCAAACGGAAATGTTTTATCGGATGGAGATACTGTAACAGTTATTAAAGATTTAAAGGTAAAAGGTAGTTCTTCAGCGATTAAACAAGGAACTAAAGTAAAAGGAATCCGTTTAGTTCATGATTCATCTAATGGTCATGATATTGACTGTAAAATTGATGGATTTGGAGCAATGAGTTTAAAATCTGAATTCGTCAAAAAAATCTAATTATTTTTTAGAATGATGAAGCATCCTAATTAACTAGGATGCTTTTATTGTTAGAACTTTACTTTGAAATAGTTGGGATTTATAGTAAAATTAAGTGTAACAATGGAAAAGATAGTTATTTTTTTAGGGATAGGGGAAGGTGGACTATATTAAGAAGAAATTAGGATTTCTCTTACTAGCTATATCCATTGGAATCATCACTCTATTTATAATAGGAAGAGAAAAAACGAATTATCATTTAGAGATTATTAAGCGAGCAATTAAAGAGAATGTTGTATTAGACGTAGAACAACTTAGACAATACTCGGAAAAGATAGAAGTTAAATTAAGTAAAGATGAAATGGACTATTTCACTTTGGGATATATGAATGAGGTAGAAGGTAATGAAGAGTCCGCTATCGCGAATTATCATCAGGTTACTGAGTTGATTAGTGAAAAAACAGATCCCTTTGTAATATTATATACGACGACCTATTTAGCGAAGCAAATGATGGATACAAAGCGGTATCAACAAGCCTTAGATTATGTCATGATTGGTGTTAATAATATTGAAATCGAAGATTATAATGACCATGCTAAGTCTGTATGGGAGTTGTTATTGATAACGATAAATAATGATAGAGGTGAGCATTTTACTACACAAACGCTTGAAGAGGTGTTGAAGTATGAAAAGAAGTTAAATGAAGAAACATTACTGTATTTGATTTCCAAACAAACACCATTATACTGTTTACGTCATCAATATGCTGATGCAATTAATGCTGCATTAAAAGGAATTAAATTAGCAGAGCAGCAACATGACCAGGCAACGAAAATGAAAATTTTAATAGAACTTGGCAATGTTTTTAAAATATTAGAAAATTACGATGCAGCCAAACAAGTTATACAAGAAGCATTAAAAATGGTAGTCAAGGATACAGATTTAAGTGATAATCTTAAATTATATGCTTATAAGAATTTGGCACAAATCAGTTTGATGCAGGAAGATTATGAACAGGTCATAGCTTACACTGGATTGATGAAAGAATATGAATCTAAGGTTAAATCTGAAATTGCGATTGAGTATGAGATATTAAGATATTTAATTTATGCACAAGTTGATATTTATTATGGGCATATAGATTATGCGTATCAAAGCCTCCTAAAGGCGACTGAATTATCTAAACAAGATGAAAATTATACCGTATTTGAAAAAGATTTATATTATTTAAATACGTTAGGTCAATTATATTATCATCAGGAAAATTATGATGAAGCAATTAAAACATATCATGAACTATTAGAGTTATCTGAAAAAAGAGAGTCTCTAGGATTTCAAAAAGAGAGTATAGCCAAATTATTGGCTATTTATCAAGAGTTAGGGCGCATAGATGAGTATCAACTGTTGACAGATAAATTAATTGCTTTTTCAGACGTTCAACAAAATCGAATAGGAAATGAGTACATTTTTTATGCGATTCAGTCTCATCAAAATGACCTTATTTTACAAAGAACGATACAATATAGAATAATCAATATGAGCATTTTTATGGTATTAGGGAGTATTATCATTTACGGTATTCTTAAATTTGTTAGATTAGTGTCACAAAATAGAAAGGACCATCTTACTAATCTATATAATCGTCGATACTTTGATAAAATTTATCTTGCTTTGAAAAAAAGAAAAAAAGGTCATTATTCTATCATTTTATTTGATATTGATGATTTTAAAAAAATTAATGATCGTTATGGTCATGATGTTGGTGATGCGGTATTAATGAGTTTGGCTAAGACGGTTAAAGGGGAACTTGGAAAACGAGAATATGGATTTAGGTATGGCGGCGAGGAGTTTGTCATTTTATCTGTTGATAAATCTGAAGAACATGTTCTTGCTTTAGCAGAGTCTATTCGTGAAAAGGTGGCCAAAACGATTGTGAGTCCCAATATTCAGTTTACGATTAGTTTAGGAATTGCACACTCTAGGCAGCATGAATTTAGTTTAAAAACCGCAGATGAAAATTTATATCATTCGAAAGCTCAGGGTAAAAATACAATTACAACTTAAAGGTAATCATGAAAGTGTCATGTTTATCTGAAAATCAGAAATTGTGGATAAGTGATGGGATTTTATTATCCACAAAAAATGGCTAGTGTCTTTAGACACTAGCTATTTTTTATAGAATGAAGAATGAAGCGGCAATAATGAGATAAACAGAGAGTAGCTGAACTCCTTCAAGCCAGTTTGATTCTCCATCATGGGCTACTTTGTTGACGATAAGAATTGAAGCAATCAGAGCAATAAGTTCAAATTGATTGAAGACGATACTCATAGGGATGAAGAATTGGCTAATAAAAATTAGGATAGGAGCGACGAATAAAATAATTTGTAAGCTTGAACCAATTGCAATTTCAAGAGCAACGTCCATTTTATCTTTTCTAGCCATAACGACGGCTGTACTATGTTCAGCTGCATTTCCGATAATCGGGATTAAGATAATACCGACGAAAAACTCACTCCATCCAAGTGTTTGGGTAATGGCTTCGATACCACTAACTAAAAATTCACTTTCTATTGCAATGAATACAGTTGCAATGACTAAAATTAAAATAGCTTTTGGCAACGACCATTTTGCTTTATGTTCTTCACCACTATCCGTCTCGGTATAGATATGTTTGTGTGTACTAAAGGAAAAGAATAAACTTAAAACATAAATAATAAACATCACGATAGCAACAAAAATACTTAATCCTTCGTAGCGGGTATTGAGTAGTGCCGGATCAACTGTGTGGGTGAAAAGTGCTGGAATACAGAGTCCAATCACGGCAAATAATAACATGCTTGATGAGACATCAGAGACTTTTACATTAAATTTTTGTGATTTGTATTTTAATCCACCTGCGAGCATACTAGCTCCGACAACTAATAAGATATTTCCAATGACGGCTCCTGCAATTGAAGATTTTACAACTTCGAATAATCCTTGTTTTAAAGCAAAGAATGAGATAATAAGTTCTGTCGCATTTCCAAACGTCCCATTTAAAAATCCACCAATTTTAGGCCCCGAATAAAATGAAATTTCTTCAGTTCCTTCTCCCATGAGACCAGCTAATGGAATAATTGATAAGCAAGATAAGATAAACATCCAAGAATCTGAAACGCCCATAAATTTAGCAATGAAGCTTATCGGAACAAAGATAAGCAAATATTTTAGAATTTTCATTGAAAATATGAACCTCCTATTTTTATAGATAATACTAGTATCCACAGTTTGAAAAATTCTAATAACCAATTAGGAAAATAATTGATAAAAAAGTTAAAGATGTTAAATTTAAGTTATATTTTTTAAAGACGTATCAGAGTTTAAAATAATGAGCTACTCTGTGTATCTTTTTTGTATTTTAATTCTTGCAATCTAACTTTCAGGTGTTTTATCATGAATACGTATAAAAATGTGATAATAATTTGGTCATAGTTGAAAGGATGAGTATGATGTCATTACCACAAGACTTTTTAGATAAAATGCAACAATTATTAGGTGAAGAATTTGATGAATTTATTAAAAGTTATGATCATGAGAAATCTCACGGATTGCGATTAAATTTATTAAAGACATCAATGGAGTCATTTAAAGAGAAGAATAAATTGACGTTAGATTCTATTCCGTGGGTGGAGGAAGGATTTTTCTATAAAGGTGAGGAACGACCAGGAAAACATCCTTATCATGAAGCGGGAGTCTACTATATTCAAGAACCAAGTGCTATGTCTGTTGGGGCGTTTGTTGAAGCAAAACCAGGGGAGAAAGTACTAGATTTATGTGCAGCTCCTGGTGGGAAGAGTACACATGTTGCTTCTCAACTTGGGCAAAAAGGTCTTTTAGTAGCCAATGAAATTTATCCACAACGTGCGAAAATCTTATCTCAAAATATTGAGCGTATGGGGGTTAAGAATGCGATTGTGTTAAATGAAACACCAGCTCGTTTAGCAAAGCATTTTCCACTATATTTTGATCGTATTGTAGTCGATGCTCCATGTTCAGGTGAAGGAATGTTTAGAAAGGATGTAGTGGCACAAGAAGAGTGGAGTTTAGAGAATGTGAAGCTTTGTGCTGCGCGTCAGAATGAGATTTTAGAAGAAGCAGCTAAGATGCTAAAACCTGGTGGTCGCTTAGTTTATTCGACGTGTACATTTGCACCTGAAGAGAATGAACAAGCGATTGCGCAGTTTATAAGTCATCATCCTGAGTTTGAAATTGAATCGATTAATGCGTATGAATCATTTAAACCAGGACGTGGCGAGTGGTCTCAAATCGCTGTGGAAGGGATTGAAAAAACCTATCGTTTATGGCCCCATTATATTAATGGAGAAGGTCATTACTTAGCGGTATTGCGTAAAGTTTGTGGGGAAGATGTAGATTTAAAACGTGAGTACGTGAAGCCATTGAAGAAGGATAAGTCTTTAAATGATTTCTTTGATTTTGCTAAAGATACGTTAAAAGAGGTTCCACATGGAGACTTTGTGTTATTTGGATCAGAGCTTTATTTAGTACCAGAAGGTATGTTAACGTTTGATAAATTAAAGGTTGTTCGTGCAGGATGGCATTTAGGAACATTTAAAAAGAATCGTTTTGAACCATCACATGCCTTAGCTTTATCACTTCGCCCTGAAGATGTTAGGCATTATGTTTCTTATCCACAAGATTCTAATGAGATTAAATCGTATTTAAAAGGTGAGACATTATCTCATGAGGGAGATAAAGGATGGTATCTAGTTTGTGTTGATGGTTATTCTCTGGGATGGGCAAAACTAGTTAATGGAACATTAAAAAATCATTATCCAAAGGGATTACGTTGGATGTAATTTTGAGTTTAGGGCATTAGAAGGTGCTTTTTTGTGAAAATGAGAGTCTAAGTTTTCATAAATGTTTGTAAGATATGAAAATTTGTTGTATTTTAATCGAGTTCATAATATAATACGGATATCTTAATTGAATAAATTCTCGTATATGCCTGGTGATATGGACTGGGCGTCTCTACCTGCAAACCGTAAAAGTGCGGACTACGAGGAGTTGTATGATTTTAATATATAATTTTTTATTATATAGGAAAAAGACAGCACCTCGTTTTTATAATGGGGGCTGTCTTTTTTGTTATCTAAATACTAATTGGAGTTAGTAAAAAGGAGAAGATTACGAAATGAGGAAAGAACAGCAAGTCGAAATAGGATTAATTTATGAGGTAAATGATAATCCATCAATCGGGAAGAAGTTTTTATTTGGATTACAGCATATTTTTGCTGCTTTCTCAGGAATTGTCGTTGTACCATTAGTGATTTCAGGATCATTAGGTTTTGATAGTAAGATGACGACATCTTTAATTAGTGCTTCGATTTTAGCAGCGGGGATTGCAACAATTATTCAAGCACGTGGGATTGGCCGAGTTGGATCACGTGTTGCTTGTATTATGGGAACTGATTTTACGTTTGTATCACCTGCCATTTCAGTTGGGTCAACACTTGGAATGCCAGGGATTGTAGGGGCAACGATTTTAGGATCATTTTTTGAAATTATTTTAAGTTTCTTCATTAAACCACTGATGAAATTATTCCCACCCCTTGTAACAGGAACGGTTGTTTGTTTAATTGGTTTAACGTTATTGCCAGTTTCAATTGACTGGGCAGCAGGTGGTAGTGGTGCTTTGGATTATGGAAGTTTATTAAATGTTTCAATTGCAATGCTTGTAATGATTGTGACGCTAATTTTAAACCGCTATGGCAAAGGGTTAGTAAGTAGTGCTTCTATTTTAATTGGGATGCTTGTTGGATATCTAGTGTGTATTCCTCTTGGAATGGTTGATTTTACGCCAGTTGCAGAAGCAAGCTGGTTTGCGATGCCAAATATTTTAGAATACGGTGTGGTTTTTGATTGGAAGGCTGTTTTAGCGTTTATTCCAGCATATTTTGTTACAACGATTGAAACGGTAGGATGCTTAAAGGCTGTTGGAGAAACATCTCAAATTGAAATGGATGATAAGAAAATTGGATCAGGAATTTTAGCTGATGGAGTTGGAAGTATTGTAGGTGGATTAGTTGGATCCTTCTCTAATACTTCGTTTAGTCAAAATGTCGGATTAATTTCGTTAACAAAGGTAGCAAGTAAACATGTTGCTGTGATGGCAGGTATTTTATTAGTATGTTTAGGGTTATTCCCAAAATTAGCAGGTGTGATTAATGGTATTCCACAACCAGTTTTAGGTGGAGTTGGACTTGTGATGTTTGGAATGGTTGCAGCAGCAGGAATTAAGACGTTAAGTCGTGTTGAATTAACTGACCGTAACCTTTTAATCATCGCAACATCTATGGCATTAGGTCTTGGTGTAACATTCCGCCCTGATTTTATTGGTCAATTACCTGAAGCTTTACAGATGATCTTTTCATCAGGAATTTCAACAGGAACTATTGTGGCATTGATTTTAAATTTATTGTTAAAAGAGGATAAAGTAGTTGCTACAAAAGCGGCTAAAACGGAGGTTGTAGTTTAATGAAGGCTTTACAAGAACGTATTTTAAAAGATGGAGTAGCATTGAATGAAACAGTTTTAAAAGTGGATTCATTTTTAAATCATGGAGTTGATGCTCATTTAATGTATGAGATTGGGACAGAGTTTAAAAAATATTTTGAACATCACGGAGTAACTAAAATTTTTACGATTGAAAGTTCAGGAATTGCTCCAACGGTTATGACAGCGATGCAAATGAATTTACCGATGGTCACTTTAAAGAAACAATCATCTAAAATTTTGAATGGTGATGTTTATCAAACAACAGTTCATTCGTTTACAAAAGCAACAGATTACGAATTAACGTTATCTAAAAAATATATTTCACAAGATGATCGTATCTTAATTATTGATGATTTCCTAGCTAATGGAGAAGCCGCTCTTGGAGCTATTCGTTTAGTTGAAGAAGCAGGAGCAAAAGTAGCGGGAATTGGAATTGTCATTGAAAAATCGTTCCAACCAGGACGTAAGATGTTAATTGAAAAAGGATATGAGGTATATTCCTTAGCACGAGTTAGCAAGTTAGATGCGGGTGTTATTGAATTTGTTCAAGAATAATGAAAAAGGCGAGGATGATGAGGATCCTCGCCTTTTTCATTATTCTTTGTACATGTAATCTCTTGTTAATGGTAAAGAGTTATTCACACCTTTGGTAAAGACAATTTGGTGTAAATCAATGACACCATTGTTAAATGAGGCAGCACATGAGCATAAATACATACGCCACATACGAATGAAACGCTCGTCAAACATTTTACTAATTTCATCAATGTTATCTTCGAAGTTTTTATACCAATGTAATAATGTCATACGGTAGTGAGGGCGTAAGTTTTCGATATCGATAACGTGGAATTTATAGTCTGCTGAAATTGAAACAATTTCACGTAAAGATGGGATGACACCACCAGGGAAGATATATTTTTTAATCCATGCATCTCCTTCACTTTCTTTTAAACTGCTAATGTAATGAAGAACGAAGATTCCACCTGGCTTTAATACGGCATTGACATTTTTGAAGAATAAATCGTAGTTTGGACGCTCTACATGTTCAAGCATTCCGACACTGACGATTTTATCGAAAATTAAATCAGATTTTTCTAAATCTCTGTAATCCATTAGTTTAACTGACAGATAATTTTCAAGATTTTCTTCTTTGATACGTCGTGAGAATTCATTATATTGCTCTTGACTTAATGTGATTCCAGTTCCTTTAACTTTATATTTTTTAGCAGCTGAAATTAACAAGCAACCCCAACCACATCCAATATCAAGTAGTGTTTCATTTTCTTTTAATTCCAGTTTATTTAGTAAGTGATCAATTTTATTAAGTTGTGCTTGGTGCAATGACTCATCTTCGCTTTTAAAGTAGGCACAAGAGTAGCAAAGAGTATCATCTAACCACAATTTATAAAATTTATTTCCAATATCATAATGAGAAGAGACTTCTTCTTTTTGTTTTGACTTTGAGGTAGGGTTGTTAAAGATTTTAGGTAAAGCTTTAAAATCTGTTGTGAAGTGTTCAATATGACTTAAAATAGCATCTAATGCTTCATACAAATCTCCCTCAATTTCAATAGTTTTATCCATATAAGCTTCCCCAAGTGCTAAAGAGGTACTAGTCACTAAATCTTTTTTGCTTATAGGGCCATTAATATAAACTTTAAACTTGGGCTCTCCTTGTCCTACAGAAAATATTTCATGATCCCAAAATTCAACTGTAAATGGAACGCTGTCAAAATTTTTTAATAAATTTTTAAAAACTAACTTATCGAAAGCCATAAACTCAATCCTTTCCAAATTCCTTCAAAAATTACTTTTATTATTTACCAAATCATCTCTTTTCATCATCAATAAGGAAAAAAACTTTCAAAAAATCAAAAAAATAACAGTTTATCCACAGTTCCACAAAGTTCCATGTGGAACAATTCCCGAAAATTGTGGATAAATGTCTAATAAAGTTTATTGTGTTGATGAATGTTCTAAATATGATGAAAATGATTTTTTGTCGCAGTGCATATAATGTAATGAAAGGAGTGGAGATATGATTAAATTAGTTTTAATTCGTCATGGTCAAAGTATCTGGAATTTAGAAAATAAGTTTACAGGATGGACTGATGTAGAGTTATCTGATAATGGATTAAATGAAGCTAGGTTAGCTGCTAAAGTTTTAAATAAACATGGATTTGAATTTGATGTAGCTTATACTTCGTGTTTAAAACGGGCTATTAGAACATTGTGGATTATTCTTCATGAGATGGATTTAATGTGGATTCCTGTCTATAAATCATGGAGGTTAAATGAGCGACATTATGGTGCTTTACAGGGATTAAATAAGGAGGAAACGGCAAAAAAATATGGTGAAGAGCAAGTTCATAAATGGCGGAGATATGTGGATATCCGTCCACCTGAGCTAACAAAAGACGATCCTAGATATCCAGGTTATGAATATAAATATCATAATTTGAAGGAGAATGAGTTACCGTTAACGGAAAATCTTGCAGACACTGAAAAACGAGTTTTAGAGGAGTGGCATGAGAAAATTGTGCCTGATTTGTTAGCAGAAAAAAAAGTAATCATTGCAGCCCATGGTAATACGTTGAGAGCTTTAGTAAAGTATTTAGATGAATTATCGAATGATGGGGTGGCTAATTTAAATATTCCAACTGGGATGCCACTGGTATATGAATTAGATGATCAATTAAAGCCAATAAGACATTATTATTTGAATTTAGAGGGCGAAATTCCGAGTGGTATTATTCCAGAATATATCCTTTAAGATACAAAAAAAACACTCTGTGGATAGAGTGTTTTTTTGTGTATTATTATTCAAATAGATCATCAAAGACTTCGTCTTCAAGTTCTTTTAATCGTTTCATTTCATTTGATTTTGCTTTTTTCTCAGCCATTTTTTTAACAACGCGAGTAGATCCAACGCCGATTCCAACAATAGCTCCGGTAATTAATAGGGCTGCGAATCCACGTTTTTTTGTAATTTTCACTTTTTGTTCCATCATATGCCCTCCCTTAAGACCATGTAATGGATACTATTATATACTATTTTCGACAATATACAACTTAAATTTAATGTTAGTTAATGGATTAAAATAACTTGATACCTGATTATTTGATAAGGTTACAAAGTTATTTTTATGAATATTCTTAAAGTAATTATTTAAAGGAAAAAGTAGTCTTTTTTTATTAAAATTGTTATCATAGCAGGTATCATTGAGATTAGTATAATCCTTATTTTACAGTCTAAAAGAGAAGATTTAGTATAAAATCTTTTAAAGAATATTTATCCACAAATTAGTTTTATATTAGTAGATTGTAAATATCAAATAGATATATTTTAAATTAATAATATTTAATGAAGAAAAATTGAAAAAAACGAAATAATTAAACTGATAACTATAAAAAGATGTGTATAAGTACATAAATAAGATTGAAAAGTGAACCAATGGGGATTTATAGAAAATAGCTAAATTTAATGAATTCTGTAGTAAATAAAGACAAGAAAAGCAAAAATACTGTAAATAATATACGTTTAAATAAGAAAGATCTTAAACTAATTGAGGCATATTTAAGAGCTAG
>NZ_AEXQ01000128.1:0-2781 GCF_000191865.1 Turicibacter sp. HGF1 | reverse complement strand
GACCACGAGCCGTTAAATCTGATGAAACTAATAATTTGATTTTTCCACTTCTAAATAGATCTAGTGCACGTTTGCGTTCTTCTTTTTGAATGTTACCACGCATGACGAATGTTTCTTTTTGATGATAATTTAATTTTTCAGCAATTTCTTGCATCGAATCGTTTTGATTTACAAAAATTAAAGCACGTTCTGGGTTTTCGGCAACAATCAATTTGCGAAGTAATTCGAATTTATCACGACGCTCACCTTTTAAATAGAAATGAGCAATATTTGGATTCATTTCGACGGCATCTGCAGTTTTTAAAATAACAGGTTCTTTCATTAAAGACGTCGCAAGTGTTTGCGTATTCTCACTAATTGAAGCTGAGAATAGACAAAGTTGACGATCACGTAGTGTTGTTTTAATAATATCTTGAATCGTTTTGGTATTGGTATTATCAAGTAGACTATCCGCTTCATCTAAAATGATGGTTTTAAGGGTATGAGCCGTAATTTTTTTCTTTTTAATCAATTCTAAAATACGACCACATGATCCCGTGATGATATGAGGTTTTTCTTTTAATTTTTTGATTTGTTTATCAATGTTTGCGCCCCCAATAATCGTGGTAGACGTCACCGGAATTTCTGAGTTTGCTGCTAGTAACTTGATTTGAGCGTCAATTTGCATGACTAGCTCATGTGTAGGTGCTAAGATTAAAACTTGCATTTCACGTTTTGTCGTGTCAATTTTTTCAAAAAGGGGGGCGACAAAAGCTAATGTTTTTCCGCTTCCTGTATGTGATTGGGCAATCACATCTTGATGATTTAAAATAACAGGAATGGCCTCTTGTTGAATAGAGGTTGGGACACTAATATTTTGTTTGTTTAATCCCGCAATGATACGTGAATCTAAATTTAAATTTTCAAATGTAATAGACATGGGCTTCCTCCTAATGGTAAGTGTGTCTAAGTAATCATAAATTAAAGCGTGGAAAAACTCGATTTATTTATCGAATAATCCTCCACCTTTATGTCGTTTGATACGTTTACGAGGTTCTCCAATCGTTTTATCCGGACGTTTTAATTTATCTTGTTGTTTTGTTCCTTGACGTTTTTGTTCAATAATTTGTTTCATTAAATCCATATTTTTTGTTGCCATCTTGGTATCTCCTAAACTAAAAAATTAATGTTAAAATAGTCTTAACCCTATTATTTTATAATATTTAACGTTTTTTATCTATTCTTCTCGTATGAAATGTCGAAAAAAGTAAAATTCTAAGGGTAAGTTTGAAAGGATTGTGGTGAAAGAATGAAAATTGGTTATCTTGAAATCGTCTTATCCGCATCTTGGGTGCGTAGTTTAAAAGAGAAACGAATGCTTGTGAGAAGTATCGTAGCCAAAACACGTCAAAAATTTAATATATCGGTTAAGGAGTTTGCAACACTTGATGAACATCAGACCATTACGCTTGGAATCACGTGTGGGTCGAATTCTACTTCACAAATCGATGCGATTTTGGATCAAGTGGTTAATTTTATTGAATCAAATTATGAAACAGAAATAATTGGGATAGAAAGAGAAATTTTATAATGGTTTAAATTGTCATTCATTTCTAATTATAGTATAATTTGATACATCTTAAACAAGGTGTGATTAAATTGGAAAAGTGGTTAGAAAAACGAATTTCATTTATAAAGGGCTTATTTTTTGTGAGTTGCGCTTATATTATCATTAAGATGGTGGATAATTATCAAGTATTTTTTGCTAGTTTTAAAGATATCCTAGCGACACTCTCTCCTTTTTTATTAGCTTTTATAATCGCATATATTTTTAATCCGGTGATGATGTTTATTGAAAAACGATTTAAGGTGAAACGTAATCTAAGTCTTAGTCTCACATATTTTGGTTTTTTACTCCTGTGTTACTTGATGATTAGTTTTATTTTCCCTGTCATTTATCATAGTGCCTCAGATTTAATCAAGCAGATTCCAAGTTATGCAACTGAAATTCAAACCTGGATTAATGGGTGGACCAATCAAATGTCTGGTTTTGATTTTGGAGAGTTGAATGAGTTTAAAACACAATTGTTAAGTATGATTCCAAAAGTGACTGAAATCTTGACCAGTTCAATCGGCTCATTGGTGTCTATCACTTATGGTGCCGTGACCTTAACAGGAAATGTTCTTTTAGCTTTTATTATTAGCATTTATATTTTAGTTGAAAAAGAAAAATTTACTGAGATGTCTAAAAAGTTGATTTATATTATCTTTCGCCCAAAAAATGCGGGATACATATTGCAGACTTCACGATTATTTCATGAAAACATCGGTAAATATCTAATTGGAAAGTCCATTGATTCCATTTTCGTTGGGATTTGCGCAACGATTGGACTCGCCTTGATGGGTGCTAAATATGCCGTCCTTTTAGGAGTTATTTTTGGATTAACAAATATGGTCCCGTTTGTTGGGCCTATTTTTGGAACACTGATTGCCGTTGGAATTAATTTATTCTATAATCCCATCGTGGCAATCATTGCCCTGATTTTCTTACTGATTGTCCAACAAGTAGAGTCTTTAATTATTGATCCAAAAGTGGTTGGTCAAAAGATGGGGTTAAATCCATTCTTCACCTTATTAGCCGTCACGGTTGGAGGGAAGTTAATGGGGATTGTTGGGATGATTTTAGGTGTTCCGATTATGGGAGTTTTAAAATTATATGCCTCAAATGCGATTAACTACTATTATGACAAAACAATTCTAGTTTGCGAACAAGAAGAGTCTGACGAATAAAAAAAAGCCTCG